>JBOHCW010000458.1:0-14934 GCA_050725375.1 Actinocrinis sp.
GTTGCGACGCGGCGCGCGCGTCGAAGGTCTCGACGTGGGGCGAGGACATGGCGATCCTCGGCGGGATCATCCTGGTGTGCGTGGCCGGCGCACGTCTGGCGTTGGGGCGGGCCGGCCGGCGCGTCCGGGCGTGAGGCTGTTTTGTGAGGTTGGTCAGACCACCGGGAATTCGGGCTGGACTGCCTGGAAGCGCGCCTCGACGCTGGCGTACACGGTCTGCTGCTGCGGTTCGAGGTCGAGCGGCGGCGGCTCCGAGTTGCCCGGAGCGCTCGCCGCGCGGCTCCAGGCCATCGCGCCGTGCATCGTCCGCGGTGACGGGGTCGAGTCCGTGGTCAGACCGGTGTCGGCCAGTTCGAGCAGTCCGGTGACGCGGCTGCCGACGGCCTCCGCGTAGTCGCGGGCGCGGGCCACCGCCTCGGCGACCGCGCGGTTACGGGCCTCGCGGTAGACCGGCGACGAGCGGCGCAGCCGCCAGTACGGTCCGTCGATGCTCGCCGCCTCGACATCGGACAGGCGCGCGACCAGTTCGCCGAGGATGGCCAGGTCGGCGATCGTGACGCGTACCCGGACCGCGCCGGAGTACGAACGGATCTTCTCGTCCTTGCCGCGGCGCAGTTCCGGGGCGACCGACACGCCGGTCGACTCGACGCGGTCGACCGAGTCGCCGTAGGAGCGCACCAGGTCCAGGACCTCGTCGTTGCGTTTGACCAGGCGCTCAAAGGCCTCGCGGCGGTCGCGGGCGTGCGCGACGACCACGATCGTCAGGTCGGCGACCTCGGGATCGACCAGCAGGGTCGCCTCCCCGCGCACGCTGATGATCGCGGGGGCGGCGCTCTCGGGGCGATGCGGGACCACGGTCGGCTGCCCGGGCTCCGGTTGCCCGATCTCCGAGGGCTCGTAGGACGCTCGCTGCATCGCGGCCCGCTCCTTCGGCGTGATGTGAACGGTTTGTCCTGGTCAGACCAGCGTAGAGCTGTGACGACCTGGTCGGCAGAACGTGGTGACGCAGTCGACGCTACCCGTCCGCCACGCTGCGTCATACCCGCGGAAACCCGGGCGCGGCCAATCGTTTCTCAACCGAGACCGGTTATCGTCGAACCATGACTTCGGCGAAGGGTCGCGTCGCCCGAGAGGTCCGACGGGCCCGCGGGCGACAGATCGGGTGACCGGCCGGCCGCGGGACGGCGTGACCGACAGCACCGGTCGGCGCCGTTCGCCGGACACGGCCGGTAACGGAATGGGCATGCGGTCGCCGATGTTGGCAGACTGGTAGGCGGTGGTGCCGTCGACAGGTGACTGCGGAGGCACCGCGGGTACGCCGGACAGAGACGATGGAATCGCTGGATGGCGCGCGTTCAGCGAACACGGACACGATGTTCCGCAGGGATCGTCCTTGCGGGGATCGCGTCTTCGCGCAGGCGCTTCGAGTGCGCGGCGGCACAGCGTTGCCGCACGCGCCGCTCGGAGGCGGCGTGATCAGACGATGGATGGGACGGGACCGTGGGCGAGCCACTCTACGAGCTGGACCAGGCGGGGCTGGCGGCGCTGCACGAGGCGCGACAAGCCTCGGGAGGCGGCGGCGACCTGGTCCTGCTCTACCACTACGAGGGCTTCATGGACGCCGGCCACGCCGCCGAGCAGGTCATGGACCATGTGCTGGGCGAGCGCTTCCAGATCAGCCCGGGCGAGCAGGACGGCAACCCGGTGGTGGCCCGGTTCGACACGGACCGGCTGGTCGACTACCGCGCGCAGCGCCCGACGATGACCTTCGACAGCGACCACTGGGCCGATTACGAACAGCCGGAACTGGACGTGAAGCTCGCCCACGACGCGATCGGCACGCCGTTCCTGGTCATGTACGGCCCCGAGCCGGACACCGAGTGGGAGCGGTTCACGGCGGCGGTGATCGAGATGACGGACAAGCTCGGCGTGACGCTGTCGGTCAACTTCCACGGCATCCCGTTCGCGGTGCCGCACACCCGCCCGACCACGCTGATCCCGCACGGCAACCGGCAGGACCTGCTGGCCGGCTACACCAAGTGGTTCGACCGCGCGCAGGTGCCGGGCTCGGCGATGGCGCTGGTCGAGTACCGGCTCGGCGAGAGCGGACACGCGGTGCTCGGGCTGGCCGCGCAGATCCCGCACTACATCTCGCGCTCGCCCTACCCGGCCGCGGCGATGCGCATCCTGGAGGCGGTCACCTCGGCGACCGGGCTGGTACTGCCGGCGCAGGAGCTGCACGTGCAGGCGCAGCGGGTCGAGGCCGAGATCGAGTCGCAGGTCACCCAGGGCGACGACGATCTGCGCTCGATGATCAACAGCCTGGAGGCGCAGTACGACGCGGTGGCCGGCACGGCCTCGCAGACGAACCTGCTGGCCGAGCAGACGCGCATCCCGACCGCCGACGAGCTGGCCCGCCAGTTCGAGCAGTTCCTCGCCGAGCAGGACCGCGACTCGGAAAACTAGCACTAGCGACGCGGATCACCAGCGACGCGGACCGAGTGCGTTCGGAGTACGGGTGGTTCGGGTCACAGGCGGCCCGAATCGCCGGTGACGCGCACGTGCGCTGCGTCGCAGGGTGCTGGTCCGCGTGCGATTCGCCGGGAACCCGCCGGTTCCGGAAATTGGCTGGCCGGTCACCGATCGTCCATTTAGTCTGCGTGGCATGGCACCCGCGGACGACTGGCACGCTTGGCATGATCGCTACGAGGACCCCGGCTCGTGGATGAGCCGGCGGCTGGCGGTGATCCAGGAACGCATCACGCACTTCCTGGACGCCGCGCCGGCCGGCGACATCACGGTCCTGTCGATGTGCGCGGGACAGGGCCGCGACCTGCTCGGCGTGCTGGCGGACCACTCGCGCGCCGGGGACGTGGCGGCGCTGCTGGTCGAACTCGACCCGCGCAACAGCGCCATCGCGAGCGAGCGGGCTCGGCAGCTCGGCCTGTCCCGGGTCGAAGTGGTCACCGGCGACGCCGCGCGAACCGCGCAGTACCAATCGCACGCGCCGGCCGACCTGGTGCTGGCCTGCGGAGTGTTCGGGAACATCTCCGACGAGGACGTGGAGCGCACGATCGGCCACTGCGCCGCGCTGTGCCGTCCGGGCGGCGCGACCATCTGGACGCGCAACCGCCAGGAACCCGACCTGGTGCCGCGCATCTGCGACTGGTTCGCGCACAGCGGCTTCACCCTGGAGTTCGTCACCGAGCCCGGCGACTTCGGCGTCGGCATGCACCGGCGGACCGGCGCGCCGCGCCGCCTCGTGCCCGGCGCCACCATGTTCACCTTCGTCACGGACCGCACGATGGCCCAGCGCGGCTGCCAGTAGGCGCGGCCGGGCCGCGGTGGCCGGGCTGCGGAGCGCGTCCGCGGAGTACGCCCGTCATGTCAGGGTGCTGCGACAAAGGTCTGCTTCTGCGAGCCGAGGCCGGCGATGCCGAGTTCGACCACGTCGCCGGGCTTGAGGTAGTCCCCGGGGTTGCCGGTGGCCAGGGCGACGCCGCCGGGTGTACCGGTGTTGATCAGGTCGCCCGGCTCCAGGACCATGAAGTGGCTCAGGTACCTGATCACCTCGCCGACGCCGAAGATCAGGTTCTTGCTGTTCGAGTCCTGCCGGCGCACGCCGTTGACGTCGAGCCACAGGTCGAGGGCGCCGGGATCGGCGACCTGGTCGGCGGTGACCAGGTGCGGGCCGGCCGGGTTGAAGCTCTCGCAGCTCTTGCCCTTGTCCCACTGGCCGCCGCGTTCGAGCTGGTACTCGCGCTCCGAGACGTCGTTGCACACCAGGTAGCCGGCGACGGCGGCCAGGCCCGCCTCGGCGCTGTCGAGGTAGCGCGCCTCGGTGCCGATGACGACGCCGAGTTCGACCTCGTAGTCGGTCTTCGCCGAGCCGCGCGGGATGCGGACCTCGTCGTACGGGCCGACCAGCGTGTTCGAGGCCTTCATGAAGACCACCGGCTCGGTCGGCACGGCCGCGCCGGTCTCGGCGGCGTGGTCGGCGTAGTTCAGGCCGATGCAGACGATCTTGCCCGGGCGCGGGATCGGGGCGCCGACGCGCCCGGCCGTGGCCAGGTCGATCGCACTGCCCGCGCCGCTCGCGGACCGCGCGGCGGCGCGCAGCCGGTCGAGGCCGGCCGGGCCGGAGGCCAGGAAGTCCGGGGTGAAGTCGGGGGTGAGGTCGCCGACGTCGAGGACGCGGCCGTCGTCGAGCAGCAGGTACGGCCGCTCCCGGCCGCGATCGCCGATGCGCATGAGCTTCATGAGTCGGACTTTACGGCAGGCGGCCCGCCGCTGTCATGGGTCATCGGACCATTCTTGCCGGGGCGAACGATGACAGATCCGTACTTATTGGGTGTGTGACAAGTTCCGCTCTGGACAGGCCGGGAATGCTGGGCGTATACATCGGATGACTGTTGAAGGACGATCGGTCTCCGCGCGCGGGGATCGCGAAGGGGTTGCCCTGCATGGCCCGCGCCGCCCGAATCACCTCGCTCGACTGCCTCGACCTGCGCTTTCCGACCTCGGCTACGCTCGACGGCTCGGACGCGATGAACCCAGACCCGGATTACTCAGCCGCTTATGTCATGCTCCGCACAGATGCCGACGACGGCCTGGAGGGGCACGCCTTCTGCTTCACCATCGGCCGGGGCAACGACGTGGTCACCGCCGCGATCGGCGCGCTGCGCACGTTCGTGGTCGGCCGCCCGCTCGACGAGGTGCTCGACCACCTCGGCCGGTTCAGCGCCGAGCTGGTCGGCGACAGCCAGCTGCGCTGGCTCGGGCCGGAGAAGGGCGTCATGCACATGGCGATCGGCGCCGTGGTCAACGCCGCCTGGGACCTGGCCGCCAAGCGGGCCGGCAAGCCGGTGTGGAAGCTGCTGAGCGACCTGACGCCGAAGCAGCTGGTCGACCTGGTCGACTTCCGCTACCTGGTCGAGGCGCTCTCCCCCGAGGAGGCGCTCGACCTGCTCAGCGCCGCCGAGCCGGGGCGCGCCGAGCGCGAACAGCTCCTGCTGCGCACGGGATACCCGGCGTACACGACCTCGCCGGGCTGGCTCGGCTACCCGGACGAGAAGGTCACCCGGCTGGCCCGGCAGGCGGTCGCGGACGGCTTCACCCAGATCAAGCTCAAGGTCGGCGCCTCGCGCCAGGACGACGTGCGCCGGTTCCGGGCCGCCCGCGCGGCGGTCGGGCCGGACGTGCGCATCGCGGTGGACGCGAATCAGCGCTGGAACGTGGACGAGGCGATCGAGTGGATGGGCGAGCTGGCCCGGTTCGAGCCCTACTGGATCGAGGAGCCGACCAGCCCGGACGACGTGCTCGGGCACGCCGCGATCCGCCGCGGCGTCGCGCCGGTGAAGGTGGCGACCGGCGAGCACGTGCAGAACCGGGTCGTGTTCAAGCAGCTGCTGCAGGCCGGCGCGGTGGACATCGTGCAGATCGACGCGGCGCGGGTCGGCGGGGTCAACGAGAACGTGGCGATCCTGTTGCTGGCGGCCAAGTTCGGCGTACCGGTGTGCCCGCACGCGGGCGGGGTAGGCCTGTGCGAGCTGGTGCAGCACCTTTCGATGTTCGACTTCGTGGCGGTCACCGGCCGGATGGACGACCGGGTGATCGAGTACGTCGACCACCTGCACGAGCACTTCGTCGACCCGGTGCGGGTGGCCGGCGGGCGCTATCTGGCGCCGACCCGGCCGGGTTTCGGCGGCGAGATCCTGCCCGCCAGCCGGGCGAGGTACGCGTTCCCGGACGGTCCGGTGTGGCGCGAGCACGAGGAGGCGGTCTGATTGGGCACGACAGCGGCCGGCGGCGGCGCGGACTTCGAGGGCCTGGCCGCCGTGGTGACCGGTGGCGCGTCCGGGATCGGCGCGGCCACGGCCGCGCTGCTGGCGGCGCGCGGGGCGCGGGTCGGGGTGCTCGACCTTTCCCCCGGTGCGAATCCGGGTGCTGACGGCGACGAGGACCCGAAGTCCTGGCTGAGCGTGCGCGCGGACGTGACGGACGACGCGTCGGTCCGCGCGGCCGTCGCGCAGGTCGCCGACGCGTTCGGCGGCATCGACGTGCTGGTCAACAACGCCGGGATCGGTGCGATCGGCACCGTCGAGGACAACGACGACGCCGAGTGGTCGCACGTGTTCGACGTCAACGTGTTCGGGATGGTGCGCGTCACGCGTGCGGCATTGCCGCACCTGCGCCGGTCGCAGAACGCGGCGATCGTCAACACGTGCTCGATCGTCGCGACGGCCGGACTGCCGCAGCGCGCGCTGTACTCGGCGAGCAAGGGCGCCGTGCAGTCGTTGACGCTGGCGATGGCCGCGGACCATGTGCGCGAGGGCGTCCGGGTCAACTGCGTGAACCCGGGGACCGCGGACACGCCCTGGGTCGGCCGGCTGCTGAACCAGTCCGACGACCCGGCGCACGAGCGCGCCGCGCTGGAGGCGCGCCAGCCGCTCGGGCGCCTGGTGTCGGCGGACGAGGTCGCGCACGCGATCGCGTACCTGGCCAGCCCGCTTTCCGGCTCGACCACTGGCACCGTGCTGGCCGTCGACGGCGGCGTGCAGGGCCTGCGGGTGCGCCCGGCGGGCGAGGCGACCCGCTAGCCGGCCCGGCGGCCGGTCGTGTGCCGATCCATCCAGCGAGTGTTCAGAAGTGCTCCGATCTCACCAGTCGAACAGGCGGGGATCCGGTCGGCCGACCGGATCGCGAAGGCTTGTCGAAGCAGCACATCAGGGCGGCTTGATCGCAGGCCGCTCAGGCGGCTGGCAAATTTCGTATCGCTTTCGTCTCGAACGTTGACGGGGCTAATTCATCCGACCTATGTTGCAGTCCGGGCCGACCGTAGCCAACCGGTTGCCCCGTACGGGTTCGTTCGACTCTCAGCGCCGAGACTCCAGGAGAAACCGTTGGACCGTCACCGTTCACCCCAGCGCCGCCCGCGGCAGGCCAGCCGGATAGCGGCGGTCGCGGCGGCCCTGACCCTCACCGCCACCGCGGCCGCCTGCGGCTCCCACACCACGAACGCGCCCGCGACCTCGGGCAGCGGCCCGATCAAGATCGGCGTCGCGCTCACCTACAACAACACGGCCTTCTGGGCCGCGTACATCAACTACGAGAAGCAGTTCGCGGACCAGGACAAGGTCCAGCTGATCGGCCCGCTGCTCGCGCAGGCGAACGCCTCGCTGCAGAACCAGCAGATCGAGGAGCTGGTCAACCAGGGCGCGCAGGCGATCATCGTCAACCCGGAGACCGCGACCAGCCTCGGCCCGGCCATCGACTACGCGAACAAGCACCACGTGCAGCTGGTCTCGGTCGACACGATCGTCGGTGTGGGGCACGTGTACATGGTCGTGCGCGCGTCGAACACGCTGTACGGGCAGGACGCCTGCGCGTACATCACCAGCAAGGTGCAGTCAGGGTACGTACTCGACCTGGAAGGGGACCTGGCCTCGTCCAACGGCGGCGACCGGTCCACCGCCTTCGAGCACTGCGTCGCGCAGAACGCGCCCGGCGTCAAGGTGCTCAAGGAGCCGACGAACTGGACGGACGCGACCGCGGTCAGCGACGCGCAGAACGCGGTCAACGCGTACGGCTCGCAGCTCAAGGCGATCTACGCGCAGTGGAGCAGCCCGGACACCGGCATCATCCCGCTGCTGAAGTCGAAGAACTACGGCAAGGTCGGCGAGGCCAACCACGTCATCCTGATCAGTGACGACGGCGTCCCGTTCGAGATGTGCGACATCCAGAACGGCACGCTGGACGCGGCGCAGTCGCAGCCCGCGAACCTGTACGCGCAGTACGCGCTGCAGTACGCGATCGACGCGGCCAAGGGCGTCACGCACAAGGTCGGCGAGCCGGGCGGCGGTGCTCCGACGCTGGAGAACGTCACGTACAACGGCGACACCAACCTGGCCGACCCGATCGTGGCGCCGTTCGTGACCGCGACGCAGCAGACTCTCACCCTGGCCAAGCCGGAGAACGGTCTGTCGGGAACGCTGACGAGCACGGCCGTTACGGACGCCACCTTGTGGGGCAACGTATACGGCGCGGCGCACGGCGGCGTGTGCGCGTCTTCGTAGCGGACGCGGCGCAGAACCCGAAGGCAGAACCCGAAGGCAGGGACCGAGGCGGAGCGGAGGGGCGACGGTGACGGTACCGACGGCCACTGGGCGTACGACGCAAGGGCCGGCGACGACCGCGGTCGAGGCGGTGGGTATCCACAAGAGTTTCGGGCCGACGCACGCGCTGCGCGGCATCGACCTCGCGCTGGAGCCCGGCCGGTGCCTCGGCCTGGTCGGGCGCAACGGGGCCGGCAAGTCCACGCTGGTCTCGATCCTCAGCGGCCTGGCACAGGCGGACGCGGGCGAGGTGCGGTTCGGCGGCGAGCCGGCCCCGCCCGCGGGCGCGGTGCACGCGTGGCGGGAGAAGATCGCCACCGTGCATCAGCACTCGATGGTGGTGCCGGACCTGACGGTCGCGGAGAACGTGTTCCTCGGCCGGCTGCCGCGCCGCGGCGGCGCTCCCGGGCTGCGGCCGGTCAACTGGCGCACGGTGCGGGCCGAGGCCCGGCGCACGCTGGCGGACTGGGGCCTGGACATCGACGCGGGCGCGCCGTGCCGGGGCCTGACGGTCGAGCAGCGCCAGCTGGTCGAGATCGCCCGCGCGGTCGCGTCCGGGACCCGCTGCCTGCTGCTGGACGAGCCGACCGCCGCGCTGGAGCACGACGCGGTGGACCGGCTGTTCGAGCGGGTCAAGCAGCTGACGTCCTCGGGCGTCGCGGTGCTCTACATCTCGCACCACCTGGAAGAGGTGTTCGAGATCTGCGACGACGTGGCGGTGCTGCGCGACGGCTCGCTGGTGCTGTCCTCCCCCGTCGCCGAGCTGAGCCGGGAACGGCTGGTCGCGGCGATGGTCGGGCCGGTGCCGGTGCGCGAGATCGACGAGAGCCTGGCCGCGCTCGAGCTGTCCGGCGCCGGCTCCGGTGAATCAGCGAACAGCGATCCCGAGCGGCTGCTCGCGGTCGCGGACCTGGCCGCCGAGTCGGCGCACGGCGCGCTGCGCGGCGTCTCGCTGCAGGTCGCGGCCGGCGAGCAGTTGGGCGTGGTCGGCCTGATCAGCTCCGGCGTGGTCACCCTGGGCCGGATCGTGGCGGGCGCGGACCGCGCGGACTCCGGCGAGGTCGCGCTGGCGGGCCGGCGGCTGCCGAACGGCAGGCGCGACGCGGCGTTGCGCGCGGGCGTCGGGTACATCCCGGAGGACCGGCGCAGCGAGGGCTTCGTCGGCCCGCTGTCGATCGCCGAGAACGTGACGATGACGGTCACCGACCGGCTGGCGCGCAGCGGCCGGGGCATTCTCGCGCCGCGCGCGCTGGAGCGGGCGGCGGCGCCGCTGGCGAGCGCGCTCAGCGTCGCAGCGGCCTCACTCAAGCAGCCGGTGGCCGAGCTGTCCGGCGGCAACCAGCAGAAAGTGACGGTGGCGCGGGCGCTGATCCGCGATCCGCGGCTGGTGGTGGCGATCACGCCGACCCGCGGCGTGGACGTCGCCTCGAAGGAGTTGCTGCTCGGTGCGCTGCGCGCGGCGGCCGAACGCGGCGCGGGCGTGCTGCTGGCGACCGACGACCTGGACGACATCGAGTACTGCGACCGGGTGCTGGTGCTGGTGCGCGGACGGGTCGTCGCCCAGTTCCCGCGCTCGCCGGGCGGCGGGCAGCCGTTCGACCGCGAGGCGCTGATCGCCGCGACCGAGGGCCTGGGCGCGCCGGACGCCGGCGCGGACCCGGGCGTCGGCCGCGGCCCATCGAAGGCCCGCTCGAACACCGACACGGGTTCGGGCGGGGACGCGAACGTAGACGCGGCGGGCCGGCCGCGGGGATCCGACCGGAGGGACGGCGCAGCGTGAGCGAGATCCAGGACCGCGAGAAGAGCGCGGCCAGAGCGAGTACGGGCTCGAGTACGACCGGCACGGCGGCCGTGGCCGCCTCCGGGCTGATGGGGCGGATCGGCGCGCGCACGGCGATGCGCAACCCGGCGGCGATCTCGTGGATCAGACAGGCGGCGCTGCTGCCGGTGCTCGTGGTGATCCTGATCGTCGGGGCGAGTCAGAGCTCGGCGTTCTTCACCGTGAGCAACCTGGTCTCCGGCGTGGGCCAGCAGGTCTCGGCGCTGGGCGTGACGGTGGTCGGCGAGAGCCTGATCCTGCTGATCGGCGGGATGGACCTGTCGCTGGAGGCCACCTACGGGCTCGCGCCGATGATCGCGGCGTGGCTGATCGTGCCGACGCTGGCCTTCGGCTCGGGCACGCTGCTCAACCCGTATGTCGGCATCCTGATCCTGTTGGCGATCGGCGCCGCGGTCGGGCTGCTCAACGGGCTGCTGATCGTGAAGGCGCGGCTGAACGGGTTCATCGTCACGCTCGGCATGACGGTGCTGCTGGCCGGGGTGCAGAACGGCGTGGTGCACGGCCAGTCGCCGTATCAGCTGCCTGACGTGTTCTCCTACCTCGGCAGCGCCTTCGTCGGCCAGGTGCCGGTCTCGCTGCTGGTGGCCGGCGCGATCTTCGTGCTGACCGGGCTGTTCCTGCGCTATCACCGGGTCGGCCGGTCGATCTTCGCGATCGGCGGCAATCCGGAGGCGGCGCGCGCGGCGGGCATCAAGGTGGACCGGATCAAGATCGGCGTGTACGTGGCCGGCTCGGTGCTCGCGGCGGTCGGCGGCCTGATGGAGGCCGGCAAGGTCTCCTCGGTGACCGTGCAGCAGGGCTACCAGGAGGGCATCATCTTCACCGTGTTCGCGGCGGCCGTGATCGGCGGGGTGTCGCTGCGCGGCGGGCGCGGCGGGATGGTCGGCGCGGCCAGCGGCGTGATCCTGCTCGGCCTGGTGCAGAACGTGATCGACCTGGCGCAGGTGTCGAACTACTGGCAGCTGGCGATCAGCGGCGCGGTCATCCTGTTCGCCCTGGCGCTGGCCCGCGTGGTCGGCGGCGAGGCCAGCGCCGAGTAGCGCACGACCGGACGCACGCGCAAACTCTGCAAGTACACGACGCACCGCAGACACGCACTGCAGATGCGTACTACAGACGCGTACTACAGATGCACACCGCAGACGACAGACCATCGCCTAGGCACGGAGCGAGATCCTTGACCACTCCCGTTCGCGTATCCGATCGTCGGCGGCTGGGGACCAGCTCCGTGTCCGTCACGGCGCTGTCGCTCGGCACGGCGCCGCTCGGCAATCTGTTCACCGCGGTGACGGACGCCGACGCGGCCGCCGTGGTCGACACGGCGTTCGCCGTCGGCATCGGCTACGTGGACACCGCGCCGCACTACGGCCTCGGCCTGGCCGAGGAACGGGTCGGAAAGGCGCTTCGGGACCGCGAACGTCAAGAGTTCACATTGTCGACAAAGGTCGGACGGCTTCTGCGGCCCGTGCGGGACGGCGAGGCGGTGGACGGCCAGGGTTTCGTCGACACGCCCCCGCGGGCGCGCGCGTGGGACTTCAGCCCGTCCGGCATCCGCGCGTCCGTGGAGGCCTCGCTCGAACGACTCGGTCTCGATCGGGTGGATGTCGCGCTGCTGCACGACCCGGACGACCACGAGCGTGACGTGTACGAGGGCGGATACGCGGCGCTCAGGCGGTTGCGCGACGAGGGGCTGGTCGGCGCGATCGGCGCCGGCATGAACCAGTCGGCGATGCTCACCCGCCTGGTGCGCGACTTCGACCTCGACGTCGTGCTGTGCGCTGGACGGTATACGCTGCTGGACCAGTCAGCGCTCGACGACCTGTTCCCCGAGTGCGAGAAGCGCGGCACGTCCGTCGTCATCGGCGGCGTCTACAACTCCGGCCTGCTGGCCGACCCGCGACCCGGCGCCCGCTTCGACTACGCGCCGGCCGCCGCCGAGACCATGCGCAGGGCGCGGGCCCTCGGCGAGGTGTGTGCGCGTCACGACGTACCGCTCAAGGCCGCGGCCGTGCAGTTCCCGCTGCGCCAGCCGTCCGTGGCCAGCGTCCTGGTCGGCTGTCGCACCGAGGCCGAGGTGCGCGACAACGCCCGCTCGTTCGAGCACCCGATCCCGGATCAGCTGTGGGAGGACCTGACCGCCGGCGGCTTGGTCGCGGCGCCCTGAACCACGGCACTGAACCACGGCACTGAATCAGTGCCCTGAACCAGTGCCCTGCTCGCGACGTGAGCGGCCGTCGCGGCGTTCGCGCGGATGCGGGTCGAGGCCGAAGGGTCTTGTTGTCACGCCGGTTGGGGATTGTGGCCGTCTAGAAGCTTGCCGAGCAGTGCCTGAAGGTGCCTGCGCTCGGCAGGGGTGAGGGCGGTGAGCAGCTCGTCCTGCACCGCGTCCGCGTATCGCTGGAGTTCATCAAGGTACTGCGTACCGGCGTCCGTCGACGTGACGACGTTGCGTCGCCGGTCGGCCGGATCGGGCTGACGGTCGACCCGGCCACCGTCTTCAAGACGGGTCAGCACGCCGTTGACGTCGTTGCGATCGAGGCCGAGCCGGCGGCCGATGTCCGCCTGGCTCAGCGGCCCGTACTCCTCCAGCGCCGCCAGGACGGCGAAGTCGGTGCGCGCTCCGAGCGGCATGCGCCGGGCGAACAGCCGGGCGCCGAGCGTCGAGGCCTTGCTGACCTGCCAGCTCGCCAGGCCGCGCAATCGGGCCGGGGGCTGCACCGTGTCCTGTGGATTCGCCGGGTCGCCCAGGTTCACCGCGTCCGTGTCCGCCATACGCCTATCCTAACCGTTGGACACCCCAACGGTCTTGGGTTATGTTGGAACAGCCAACGTTGGCCAGACCAACATTCTAGAAGCAGCGAAGGAGAGCTCCCATGAACGAAGGCATTGTCCGCCCCGACCTGACCGGTCGCCGGGTTCTGGTTCCGGGCGGCACCGGCGCGGTGGGTGAGGGCGTCGTGCGCGGCTATCTCGACGCCGGGGCGGACGTGGTCGTCCCGACGCGCGGCCAGGAGCGTGCGGACGAGTTCCGCAAGGTGCTCGGCGAGGTGCCGACCGACCGGCTTCACCTGGTGGTGCACGACTACACGACCTTCGCCGGAGCCGAGCAGCTCGTAGCGGAGATGGAGAGCAGGCTCGGCGGTATCGACGACGTGGTGGCGCCGATCGGCGGCTGGTGGGCCGGAAAGAGCGTCTGGGAGATCGACGAGTCGGACTGGCGTGACGCCTTCGTCGGCCTCGCGACCACGCATATGGCGGTTCTGCGCGCGGCGCTGCCCCGGATGAGCCCACGTGGCGCGTACACGCTGATCGTCGGGGAGTCCGCGATCATGCCGATTCCGGGTAGCGGCCTGGTGAGCATGGAGCAGGCGGCCCTGCTGATGATGCAGAGGGTGGCAGCGGCCGAGATCGGGGGCGCCGCCGCGTTACAGCGGCGCGTCTTCGCCCTCGTACTCGGCCCCGTCAGGACTCGTATGGCCGATGACGGCGACCCGGATCGGGTGACGGCCGTGCAGGTGGGCGCGGTGACCGTCGCCGCCTCGGCCGCCGCCTCGATCAGCGGGCGCGAGGTCAGCGTACGTAATCGGGCGCAGTTCGACGACGCGCTCGCCCTGTTCCGGGAAGCGTCGCCGAACGCCTGACGAGCGGCTGCCCGGCCGAGAGGGCGGTTAGTCCCGTTGGTTAATCCCGTTGGCTCGCCGCTACAGCACCGAGGCGAGCCACTGTTCGACGCTGGCGATGTGGACGGTCGCCCAGGAGCGGGCGACTTCGGGGTCGCGGGCGTCGAGGGCGTCGAGGATCGCGCGGTGCTCCGCGAGGGTCCGGGTGGCCGCGCCCTCCTGGGTCAGGCCGCGCCAGACGCGGGCGCGCGCGGTCGGCGCGGAGAGGGTGTCGAGCAGCGAGCACAGCACCGTGTTGCCGGACGCCGCGCAGATGCGGCGGTGGAACTCCAGGTCGCTGGCGACCAGCTTGTCGATGTCGGGGGCCTCGCCGAGGCCGTCCAGCGCGTCGCGCAGGGAGGCGATCTCGTCGGAGTCGATCAGCCTGGCGGCCATCGCGACGGCGGCCGGCTCCAGGATGCGGCGCACCGCCAGGAACTCCAGGACGGTGTTGTCCTGGTGGAAGTCCACGATGAAGTTGAGCGCTTCGAGCAGCAGCGGCGGTTCGAGGCTGGTCACGTAGGTGCCGTCGCCCTGGCGCACGTCCAGGATGTTGATCAGCGAGAGCGCCTTGACCGCCTCGCGCAGGGAGTTGCGCGACAGGCCCAGGTCGGAGGCGAGGTCGGCCTCCTTCGGCAGCCGGTCGCCGGGGCGCAGCATCCCGCTCACGATCATGCCTTTGATCTTCTCGATCGCCTCGTCGGTGACCGCCACGTGCGACTCCCGTCCACCCGGCCGAGACGCCGGGCACGTCCCCGGCGGTCATCGGACCTATTCACTCCAGTATCGCGGTCCGCGGCCGCCGTGCACAGCGCAACGGACGAGGTGGACGGGTTCGTGTCCTGTTCGTCGCGGTTCGGTTCGCCCTGTCGCGGCTCAGCTCTTCAGGCAGAGGCAGAACGGGTGGCCGGCCGGGTCCAGCATGACCCGCCAGCGCTCCGCCTGCGGCTGGTGCTCGGCGCGGCTGGCACCGAGCGCGACCGCCGCCGCCTCGGCCTCGTCCAGCGCGCCGTCGGCGTAGAAGTCCAGGTGGAACTGCTGCGGGTGCGACTGTTCCGGCCAGACCGGCGCGGTGTACGCGTCCACGCGCTGGAAGTTGAAGCCCGGATGGACGCCGCCCTTTGGCGAGACAGCGGCGTAGTTGTCATCCTCGTACGTCTTGTCCCAGCCGGTCAGCGCCTCGTAGAACGTTGCCAGCTTTCGCGGGTCGGGACAGTCGATGGTGGTGGCGATGAGGGTGCCGGCGATGGCCATGGTCACTCCCGGTCCGTAGGCGAATTCCTGTCGTGAACGACCTTAATCGGGGCCACCGACAAACGCG
>JBOHCW010000459.1:0-4268 GCA_050725375.1 Actinocrinis sp.
GCGGCCCAGCGTGGCGTCCAGGTGTCGGTGACGGTACGCGTGCCCGTATCGGGTACGTTGCGCGTCGTGGCGAGGTGGGCGCGGAGCTTGGCCAGCGCGGGGTGCGGGTTGTCCGCGCGCCAGACCAGCGAGTGCGGGTAGACCGGGGCCGGGTCGCGCAGCGCGATGCGGCGCAGGTCGAACCTGGCCGGCCAGACGACGCGGGTGAAGTCGCCGGCGAACGTCGCCAGGCTCGCGGAGTCGGCGATCGACTCGAACAGCGCCTCCGTGCCGAAGTTCGGGCCGATCGCGTCGATGGTCAGGCCGAACGCGGCGGCCAGGTCCTCGTAGTACGCGGCCCACTCCGTGCCCGGCACGATGCCCGGCATCCAGATCCGGTGCCCGGCCAGCTGCCTCGGCGTGACCGACCCTGCCTTGGCGAAGGCGTGCCGCGAGCTGGTGACCAGCGACAACGGCTCGTCGACCACGCGCTTGGCCGTGACGCCGTCCGGGAGTCGGGTGCCGGGCGCCGTCACGGCGCGAAACGTCGCGTCGATCGCGCCCGCGTGCACCGCCGGAATCGCGGTGTCGGCGCCCAACAGCGTCACGACATCGAGCTCGACGTCGGGGTGCGCGCGGTGGAATTCGTGCAGCAGCGTTCCGGCGACACCCCTGCGGGCGATCACGTCGACGCGCAACGGGCGTTGGCCCGGGCGTACGGACGCGGCTGCCCGCTCGGCGGCGCGCAGCAGATCACGGGCGTGCGGCAGGAACGCGTGACCGTCGATGGTCAGCTCGGCTCCGCGCGGCGTGCGGTTGAAAAGGCGCACGCCGAGGTCCTTCTCCAGCGCGGCGATGCGCTTCGAGACCGCCTGCTGAGTGACCGACAAGTCGACGGCGGCCTGTTGGAACCGTCCCGCGTCCACGGTCGCGACGAAGGTGCGCACAGCGTCGAGTTGCATGCGGCGAGCGTAGCCGTACAACGAATCGTTGTGGGTCGGCTCGTAAGTTGTTGTTTGATCCTCGGGGCGCGCGGCGGTTGGATCGCGTCGTGACTTCGGTGACGGGGCGGGTGGTGGTCCGGGCGCGACGAGCGTCGATGGGGCGTGAGTTCACGTGGCTGTGGACGGCGTACGCGGTCAGCACGCTGGGGACCTGGCTGGCGTTCGACGCGACTCCCTTGATCGCAGTGCTCGTACTGCATGCCGGACCGGCCGAGGTGTCCGCGTTGGCCGCTGTCGGACTTGCGGCCGGAGCGGTGCTCGCCGTGCCGCTCGGGCCGTGGGTCGAGTTCCGGCGCAAGCGACCGGTGATGATCGCGATGGACCTCGTGCGGTTCGGCGTGCTCACGAGCGTGCCGGTCGCGTACATGCTCGGCCGGCTCGGATTCGCCCAACTACTGGTTGTGTCGATCGTCATCGCGGCGGCGGACATCACCTTCACCTCGGCGACCGGAGCCTTTCTCAAGGCACTGGTTCAGCCGGCGGACCTCCTCGTCGCGAACGGGCGGTTCGAGTCGACGACGTGGACGGCCACCGTGCTCGGTCCGCCGCTCGGCGGGGCGGCGATCGGACTGTTCGGACCGGTGACGACCGTGCTGGCCAACGCGGTGAGCTTTCTGCTGTCGGCGCTGGCGATCCGGGAGATCGGCGGCGGCGAGGCGCCCGCGGCGCGGCCGGAAGGTCCAGGGCGTGACGGCGCGGCGGCGCGCGCCCGGGTGGGCGAGCTGCTCGACGGCTGGCGGCACATCCTGCACAGCGCGGCGCTGCGGCCGCTGTTCCTCAACGTAATCATCGTCAATGGCTTGATCATGGCGACGGCGCCGCTGCTCGCGGTGCTGATGCTCGGCCGGCTCGGGTTCGCGCCGTGGCAGTACGGCCTCGCGTTCGCAGTGCCCTGTATCGGTGGATTGGTCGGATCACGGTTGGCCCGGCGGCTCGTGACGCGCTTCGGCCGGCGGACCGTGCTGCGCACGGCCGGGGTCGCGCGCGTGTGCTGGTCGGTCGGGCTGGTCTTCATCCGGCCGGGTATCGCAGGACTCGCACTGGTGATGGCTGTCGAGCTGGGGCTCATCGCATGCGCGAGTGTGTTCAACCCCGTACTCGCCACGTACCGGCTGGAACAGACGCCCGACGACCGCGTCACCCGCACCCTGTCCGCGTGGTCGGTGACCAGCAAGCTCACGACGGCGGCGCTGACCGCGCTGTGGGGCGTGCTCGCGTCCGTCACCGGCCCGCGCGCCGCGATCGGCATCGCGGGCGTATTGATGCTGGTCACACCCCTGTTGCTCTTGCGTCGGACGTCTTTGGCAAGATACAGCGCGTGACTGTCAACCGCCGAACCACCTTCGCCGCCGACCTCGGCGCCACCGCCTTCCCGGACGGTCTGCGCGACTACCAGACGCGGGCGGTACAGCGGGTCGAGGGCGTCATGTCGAGCGGCCGATCGCGCTGCTGGCTGGTGCTGCCGCCGGGTGCGGGCAAGACGTTGACAGCGCTGGAAGCCGCGCGGCGTCTGGGAAACCGCGTCGTCGTGTTCGTGCCAAACACGGCGATTCAAGGCCAGTGGATGCGCACGTGGCAGCGCTTCGTGCCGCAGAACCTGAGCGTCGGCACCGACCGTGATCTGCGGGATCCGATCACGGTGCTGACCTACCAGTCGCTCGCGGTGTTCGACGGCGAGGCCGATGCGTCGTCGGCCGCCGAGGGCTCGCTGCTGGACCTGCTGCACGGGAACGGACGCGCGCTGGTGGCCGCGCTGCGGGAGGCCGGCCCGCTCACGATCGTGCTCGACGAGTGCCATCACCTGCTGGAAGTCTGGGGCCGCCTGGTCGCCGAACTGCTCGACGGCCTGGACGCGGCGCGGGTGATCGGCCTGACCGCGACTCCGCCGGACGCGCTGACGACCGGGCAGGCCGAGCTGGTGCGGCGGCTGTTCGGGGAGCCGCTGTACGGTGCGAGCCTGCCCGCGGTGATCAAGTCGGGCTATCTGGCGCCGTTCGCCGAACTGGCGTACCTGGTCGAGCCGACTTTCGTCGAGGCCGGATACATCCACGGCGAAGCCGGGCGCTTCGCCGAGTTCCGCAATGACCTGATGGACCCCGAGTTCGCCACGACCGGCTTCCTGGCCTGGTGCGACGGGCGGTTCGTCGAGCGCACCACGGACCTGGACGGGCAGGCGCTGCCGTGGGTCATGCTGGAACGTCAGGACCCGAAGCTCGCTGACGCGGCGCTGCGGCTGCACCACGCCGGACTGCTCGCGCTGCCGCCGGGCGCCCGCGTACGTGAGCAGCATCGTCAGTCGCCGACCGCGGAGGACTGGGTCGCGCTGCTCGACACATACGTCGATGAGTGCTTACGCAGATCAGCGGACGAACGCGACGCGTCGGCAGTCGAGGCGATCCGCAAGGCCCTGCCCGCGATCGGATATCGCTTGACCAGCAAAGGGATCCGGGCCGCGCAGTCGCCGGTCGACCGGGTCCTGGCCCGCAGCGACGCGAAGACGGACGCGGCGGTCGAGATCGTCGCCGCCGAGGGCGCGCAGTTGGGCGCACAACTTCGGGCCCTGGTTCTGTGCGACTTCGAGCAGGCCGCGGCGTCCTCGTCGGCCCGCCTGGCCGGCGTACTCGACGCGCAGGCCGGCGCGGCGCTGCTGACGTTGCGCAGACTCACCGAGGACGACCGGACCGCCGACCTGAGCCCGATGCTGGTGACCGGACGCACGGTCGCGGCCGGACACGAAGACGCGCGCGCATTCGTCCATTGGGTGAAATCGCAGCATCCTGATCGGGACCTCGATCTCGACGTCGAGCCGCACGAGGGCGTCGCCCGGGTTCGAGGCAACGGCAACTGGACCTCACGCACGTGGGTCGCGCTCGTGACCTCGTACTTCGAATCAGGAGGCTGCCGCGTCCTGGTCGGGACCCGTGCGCTGCTCGGTGAGGGCTGGGACGCGCGCGGCGTCAACGCGGTCATCGACCTGACCGGCGCGACGACTGTGGGCTCGATCGTCCAGATGCGCGGCCGCGGCCTGCGCCTCGACCCGCAGTGGGCTGAGAAGGTCACCAACAACTGGACCGTCGTCTGCGTGACCGGCGAACACCCGAAGGGCGCCGCGGACTGGAACCGCTTCGTGCGCAAGCACGAGGGCTATCTGGCGGTGACCGCGACCGGCGACGTCATGTCGGGGATCGGGCATGTCGACCCGACGTTCTCGCCCTACGCGCCGCCCGAGTCCGCGCTGCTCGGCGCCGTGAACGCGACGATGCTGACCCGCGCCGAACGTCGCGA
>JBOHCW010000460.1:0-4191 GCA_050725375.1 Actinocrinis sp.
GGTTACGACCGCGCGTACCGTCCGGCCGGCGGCGCGCGCCAGGTCGCCGCGATCGCCGCGACCGCGGACCGGACCGAGGCGCTGCGCGCACTGAAGATGCCGGTGCTGGTCATGCACGGCGACGCGGACCCGCTGGTCGACATCAGCGGCGGCTACGCGACCGCGGCGGCCGTCCCCGGCGCCGACCTGATCGTCTACCCGGGACTCGGCCACGACCTGCCGCAGCCGTTGTTCCCGTCCTTCGTCGACGCGATCACGGCCAACGCCCGGAAGGCGGGCGCCCGCTGAGACGGGGCGCGGATCGGGCCGCCGGGCTCGCGGGCGGCCGCCCCGGCCGCCGCGCCCGTCTGGCAGACTCGATCACCATGAGCATTTACACGCCGCTTGAATCGGCCCGGTGGTTCGCGGGTCTGCCCAAGCTGGCGCTGTCCGCGAACGCCGTGCTGCGCGACGACCGGGGCCGCGTGGCGCTGGTGCGCAACACCTACCGCGACGGCTGGTCGCTGCCGGGCGGCGTGGTGGACGACAACGAGCCGCCGGCCGCCGCGTGCGTGCGCGAACTGTCCGAAGAGCTCGGCTACGACCTGCCGCCGGACGCACTCGGCCCGCTGCTCGCGATCCAGTGGGCGCAGCGCGCGAACGGCAACCCGCTTCAGTTCATGAGCCTGACCTTCGACGCCGGCGTGTGCCGGGACCCGGCGAAGCTGCGGGCGCAGCCCGAGGAGATCGCCGAGATCGGCTTCTTCGGCCTCGACGACCTGCCGGCCGACACCCGGCCGTTCATCGTGCGCAGGCTCGGCGCGATCCGCGCCCGGCCCGGCACGGTCGCCTATCTCGAAGAGACGCTCAAGACCCACCCGGACGCCGCGGCCTGAGTCAGGGTTCCGACACCGGCCTGAGGCCGCGTCAGAACTCTGCGGTCTGACGCGCCCCCGGCCCGGCTCGCCTCGGCTCAGCGGTTGTTGTTGACCTTCGGGTCCAGCAGGCCGCGCTCGTTGAGGTAGTCGCGCAGCGGATAGGTGTCGCCGCCCAGGCCCCAGTACGAGATCGCGTCCTGGCCGGCGCCGAGCAGCTGGCGCTGGATCGGGGTCAGCTCGTCCCACCACGCGTGGCCCGGCACGATGACCCGGTCCTCGTGCGGGGCGATCCACCGGTAGGTCCAGCCGACGAACAGCACCCGGCGGGTGACCTCGGAGTAGTTGTCGGACCGCCCGTGGTAGATGCGCCGGTCGAACAGCACCACGTCGCCGCGGTTCGGGCACACCTCGATCGCGCCGGCCGGGTCCTCGAAGCCCAGCTCGGGCTGCTCCGGCCGGTGCAGCCGGCTGCTCTTGTGCGAGCCCGGGATGCACATGAAGTTGCCGCGGCCCGGCTCGGAGGCGTCCGAGAGCCAGAACGAGGTGCGGATCGACAGCAGCGGGCGCACCGGCTCCGTCTCGATCTCCAGGTTCTGCCGGCCGCCGTCCTGGTGCCAGCGCCAGGTCTTCGGCCGCGGGGCCGGGATCGGCGGGTGCACGTCCAGGTGGTGGTGGTACGCGTGGATGTTCCAGCCCAGGATGCCCCAGACCAGCGGCAGCACGTTCGGCAGCTCCAGCAGCTCCAGGAAGGCCTTGTCCCGGTGCAGGAATCCCATCAGGTGCAGGCTCGCGTCGCCCGGGTGCAGGGCACCCTCGGTCTTCTCCTGGGCGTAGACCCGGTCCATCGCCTCGTCGAGGCGGACCATCAGCTCCTCCGGGATCGCGTTGCGCGCGATGAAGAAGCCGTCCCGGTCGAACTGGTCGCGCTGCTCGTCCGAGATGGTTATGCCGCCGTACGGCGTTGTGGTGCTCAAGGATTCCTCCCGCGTAGGTGACCCCACCGTCTTGAGTTCAAGACGCCTCGACAACGGGGTTAGGGTGCGCATGAATTTTCCGGGGATTCGCGGACCGACCCCACGTGTGTCCGCGCCACCCCGTCCGCTCGCCGCGAACACGGTTGCCCCCGTGCGCACCGCGCCTCAGGATGGGGAAATGCGCATCCTCATACTGGGCGGCAGCCGCTTCCTCGGCCGGGCCTTCGCGCTTGAAGCGCTCGACGCCGGACACCAGGTCACCGTGTTCAACCGCGGTAAGTCAGGTCCGAACCCTACCGGTGCCGAGGCGATTGCGGGAGACCGCGAGAACCCCCGGGACCTGGCCCGGCTCGCCGCGCAAGGGCCTTGGGATGCGGTGGTGGACACCTCGGGCCACACCCCGAGTACCGTCGGTGACAGTGCACGTGCTCTGGCCGATGCCGCGGCGGCTTATCTGTTCATCTCCAGTGCTTCCGCATTCGTGGACTTCCCCGCGCGGCCGGTCGGTGACCGCTCGGCGCTGTTCGAGTGCGCCGAGGACGCGACCGAGGGCGAATACGGCGAACTCAAGGCGGGCTGCGAGCGGGCCGTGCGCGCGAACTTCCCCGGCAGGGTACTGATCCACTACCCGGGCATCATCCTCGGGCCGCACGAGACCTCCGGCCGGCTGACCTGGTGGCTCTCCCGGATCGCGCGCGGCGGCGACGTGCTCGCCCCCGGCGATCCGCGGCGTGAGATCCAGCTGATCGACGCGCGTGACATCGCCCGCTTCGGCCTGCACTGCCTCGCATCAGGACACGACGACCCGCACGTGCTGGCCGGCCCGAAGGGCACGACCACGTTCGGCGGCTGGCTCACCGCCTGCGTGCGCGAGACCGGCTCGGACGCGCGGCTGGTGTGGGCGCCCGACGAGGTGCTGGTGGAGCACGAGGTCGCCGTGTGGCAGGGACTGCCGCTGTGGGCGCCGGTCAGCGGGGAGGCCGCGGCGGTCTGGGACAAGGACGTCTCGGGCGCGTTCGGCGCCGGGCTGGTCTGCCGCCCGATCGAGGAGACGGTGCGCGACACCTGGGCCTGGCTCAAAGACGTTCCGTCGCCGGCGGAGGGCGAGGACGGGCGCATCAACGGCCACGGCCTGGCGCCGGCCGACGAGCAGCGCATCCTCGCGGCGCTGGAAGGCCGCGCCGCATGAGCGCCGAGGGCTCCATGTTCGGCCTCGCCTACGGCGACGCGCTCGGCAAGCCGACCGAATTCCTGACCGTAGAGAAGATCAGGCGCGAGTACGGGCCCGACGGCCCGCGCGACCTGCCGCGTCCGGCGCTGGTCACCGACGACACGCAGATGGCCATCGCCGTCGGCCGCGCGCTGATCGACGCGATGCACGGGCCGAGACCGCTCACGGCGGCGACATTCGCGCCCGAACTGACACGGCGGTTCGTCGCGTGGGCGTTCTCGCCGGAGAACAACCGCGCGCCCGGGATGACATGCCTGCGTGCCTGTGGCGGTCTGGCGGAGGGCAAAGCGTGGGTTGACGCGACCGTGCCGGGATCCAAGGGCTGCGGCGCGAACATGCGCGTCACCCCGGTCGGCCTGGTGCCGGGCCTGTCGCCGTCCACGCGCGCCGCGGCGGCGCAGTTGCAGGCCGCGCTCACGCACGGACACCCGACCGGTCTCGCCGCCAGTGACCTGACCGCCTGCGCGACCTTCTGGCTCAACGACGGCATGGCGCCGCGGGACCTCGTGCCCGCACTGCGCGAGCGCTGCCACGACGAACGCGAGAACTATCACGAGGCCTGGCTCGGCGAGCTGTGGACGCGCGGCCACGACGACTCGCCGACCGCGTTCATCGCGCGCGGCTGGGACGAGTGCCTGGCCGCGCTCGACCGGCTGCACGGCGCGCTGGCCGCCCCCGATCGCGAGACAGACCCCTGCATCGCGACCGGAGACGGCTGGGTCGCGGAGGAGGCGCTGGCCACGGCGCTGCACTGTGTGCTGCTTTACCCGGACCAGCCCGCCGAGGCGCTGCGCCGCGCGGCCGTGACCCGGGGCGACTCGGACTCGATCGCCGCGCTCGCGGGCGCGTTCTCCGGGGCGCGGCACGGCATCGACGCGTTCCCGCGCGACTGGCGCGAGCGCATCGAGTACGCCGACCTGCTCGCCACACTCGCCGACGCGTGGCAGGCACCGACGTTCTGATCAACAAGTCGGGCCGCTGATTCGGTGTCGGGTTACCGATCATCCCGCCGGCCTGTCCTCGGCCGCGGACAGCCTTTGGATGAATGCGGCGGCCTGTTCGCCGGTGCGCGGCGCCGGGACGTGCGCGCCGGCCGGCACGTCCCGGTCCAGCAGCTCCGCCTGCACCT
>JBOHCW010000461.1:0-5318 GCA_050725375.1 Actinocrinis sp.
GCCCGCGTGCTCGCGCTGGCCCAGCAGACCGCCGACCAGGCGATCGCCGAGGCGCGCAACGAGGCTAACAAGATCGTCGGCGAGGCGCGCACCCGGGCCGACGGCATGGAGCGCGAGGCGCGCGGCAAGGCCGACGCGCTGGAGCGCGACGCGCAGGAGAAGCACCGCGTGGCCATGGGCACCCTGGAGCAGGCCCGCGCCTCGCTGGAGCGCAAGGTCGAGGACCTGCGCGCCTTCGAGCGCGAGTACCGCCAGCGGCTCAAGTCGTACCTGGAGAGCCAGATGCGGCAGCTGGAGTCCAACAGCAGCGACGACCCGATGCTCGCCTCCCGCGGCGGCTCGCCGTTCCCGCAGCTGGGTCCGGGCTCGTCCGCCCCGAGTCAGCACCAGGGCCCGTCCCCCGCGATGGTCGGCGCCGGCATGGGCCCGGGGATGCAGGGCATGGGCCAGGGCATGGGGCAGGGCATGTCCCCGCAGCAGGGCGGTTTCGCGCCGCCCCCGCAGCAGCAGATGCCGGCCCCGGCCATGGCCGGCTCGTCGATGAGCCAGATGACGCAGACCATGGCGCCGATCCGGCCCGGCGTGCCGCCGCAGCCCGCCCCGGTCTACCCGCAGGCGCCCTCGCCGATGCGCGGCTTCCTGATCGACGAGGACCCCGACTCCTGAGCTGATCGAGGCGGGCTTCGATCCCGCGGCGAGAGCGAAACCGGTAGGCGTACCGCGCGGCCCCGGCCCCCCTCCTTGGGGAGCCGGGGCCGTTCGCACGGGTGAGAGGGCGGGATCGACCGCCCGCCGAGACGGCGGGCCGGGGCGGGCGAGGCCGTGGGCACTGGTGTCCGGGGCGCCGAATTGGTTGACTGGCACGGAATATGACGCGGCCTCAGGTCGGAGGGTGGCAGATGCGGCCGGAGGGACGGGCGCTCGACGCGGCGGCCCGCGACGGCGGGTTCGCCGAGGTGCTGCGGCGGTATCGCGTCGCGGTGCCCGGCGCCACGGCGTCCGAGGCTGGGTCGCCGGTGCCGCTCGCGGTGATCGTCCCCGTCCTCGGCGCGTTTCCGCCGGGAATCGTCGCCGCTCTCGCGCTGAACGCCGCGGCACAGCTGGCCCGGATCCACGCGAGCGGCGCCGTCCACGGTGAACTGACGCCGTGGAACGTCCTGCTGACCGATCGCGGTCCGCTGCTGGGCCGAAGCGGCGGCGCGGGCGCGGCGGGCGGCTCGCCTTATGGCGCTTTGGACCGAATCCCGCGCACATTCGCCTATCTGACGCCGGAGCAGATTCTCGGCGTGCCGACGAGCCCGGCCACCGACGTGTTCGCGCTCGGTGCCGTGCTCGCCTTCGCGGCGACCGGGCAGCCGCCGTTCGGGGACGGCGAGCCGGACGCCGTGCTCTTCCGCGTCGTCAGCGAACCGGCGCGGCTGCACACGGTCCCCGCTTCGCTGCGCGGGCTGGTGAAATCCTGCCTGAGCAAGGACGCGGAGCGAAGACCGACTCTGCGGACCGTGGGTGACCGCGCTCTGGGCGTGCTGAAGGACACGCGCGCCGCGCAAGGGCCGTCGATCCGTGCGCTGGAGGCCGCGCCCGCGCCGAGACCGGGCGAACCGGTCGGTTCCGCGTTCGGCTCGCTGGCGATGCCCGCGCCCCGGACGGCGCGAATAACGCGGCGGCGGCGATGCTCGGCACCGCGGCCGTCGTCGTGGTCGCCGTGGCCGGCGCCTTCTTCATCCACGGCGCCGCAAACGCACCCGCACCGGCGCGGGTGGGCACGCCGGGTCAGGCCGACGCCGGACACGCGCCGCTGCCCGGCAGCCTGCTCGCCGGACCCGGCTGCCCCACCACGCCGTGGAGCGCCGTGACGCGGACCGTCACGGCGGCGGCCGGCCTGGAGACGGGCCTCGGCGGCGGCCCGGCGGACTGCGGCGGCGCGTCGATCGCCTTCCTTAAGAACGGGCACAGTCTTAAGAACGGGAACAGCCTCGAGGCCGGAAGCGATCTCAAGACCGCGATGACCGTGCCTGAATCATCGAGCTATGTGTGGACCTTCCGGCTCGGCGCGCCCGCGCGTTGCGGCCTGTCGCTGTACATCGCGGACAACGAGGCTTCATCAGGGTTCGCGCATTACCTGCTGACCATTCCGGCGGCGATACCGACGACCGGGGCCGCGCCGGGCACCGTGTTCCAGGTGAATCAGAGCACGTCGAGGGGCCAGTGGGTCTCGCCGCTCGAACTGGGTGATCTGGCCCTGTATGACGGAAGCGTCCGGCTCACCCTGACCGACGCCGGTTCGTATGAGCACGACACGTTCCACGTCACGGCCTCGGCCGTGCGCGCGGTCTGCACTCCGATGAAGTGATCCGGGTCGGACCCATCGGCGCGGACCGCGCGCGAACTGCCGGCGGCCGTGGTCGGGACTAAACGCCCTGTCAGGCCTCGACCTTGGCCAGCGCGAATTCGAGCCCGAGGTCCTCGTCCCGGAACACCTCCGACGCCGACGTCACCGCGCCGCCGCTCTCGGCGAACTCGACCGCGAGCACGTCGTCCGCGATCGAGGCGCCGTGCGCGCGCAGTGCCTCGCCGGTCTCCTTGTTCGAGGTGGACCACTGCATGCGGATGCGGTCGGAGACCTCCAGGCCGCTGTTCTTTCGCGCGTCCTGGATCAGCCGCACCGCGTCCCGGGCGATGCCGGCCAGCCGCAGCGCGGGCGTGATCGCCAGGTCCAGCGCGACGGTCTCGCCGTCCGCGGTGGCCACGGCCCAGCCCTCGCGCGGGGTCTCGGTGACGATCGCCTCGTCCGCGGTGATCTCCACGCTCTCGCCCTCGCCGGTCTCGTCGAACACCGTCAGGTTCGCCGCGCCTCGCTCGCGCAGCTCAGTCGCGAGCGCCGCCGCGTCCGCCGCCGCGATGGCGCCGGCGACCAGCGGCGTGCGCTTGCCGAACCGCTTGCCCAGCGCCCGGAAGTTGCCCTTGGCGTGGTACTCCAGCAGGCTTCGCCCGTCGACGCCGGCGCCGGCCTCGGCCAGCGCGCCGGTCCCCTCGACGTTCAGTTCCTCGGCCACGTGCGTGCGCAGCTCGTCGTGCAGCCGCGCCCAGCCGCTCGCGCCGACCAGCGCGCGCCCGAGCGGCTGACGGGTCTTCACTCCCGACTCCGCACGCGTCGCCCGGCCCAGCTCGACCAGCCGGCGCACCAGCGCGACCTGCTCGCCCAGCGCCGGGTCGAGCGCGGCCCGGTCGACCGTCGGCCAGGTGGCCAGGTGCACCGACTCGGGCGCGTCCGGCGTCACCGGCCGCACCAGGTACTGCCAGACCTGCTCGGTGACGAACGGGACCAGCGGGGCCATCAGGCGGGTGACCGTCTCCAGCACGGTGTGCAGCGTGGCGAGGGCGGCCGGGTCGGCGTCCCAGAACCGGCGGCGCGAGCGGCGCACATACCAGTTGGACACGTCGTCGACGTAGGCCGCCAGCAGCTTGCCCGCCTGCTGGGTGTCGAAGCCCTCCAGCGCCGTGTCCATCTCGCCGACCAGCCGGTTCAGCTCGCCCAACACCCAGCGGTCCAACACCGGCCGGTCCGCCGGCGCCGGATCGGCCGCGGAGGGCGACCAGCCGCCGGTGCGCGCGTACAGCGCCTGGAACGCGACGGTGTTCCAGTACGTGAGCAGGGTCTTGCGCACCACCTCCTGGATGGTGGTGTCGCCGACCCGGCGCGCCGACCAGGGCGAGCCGCCGGCCAGCATGAACCAGCGCAGCGCGTCCGCGCCGTGCCGGTCCATCAGCGCCATCGGCTCCAGGATGTTGCCCAGGTGCTCGGACATCTTGCGCCCGTCCTCGGCCAGGATGTGGCCGAGGCAAAGCACGTTCTTGTACGAGGACTGGTCGAACACCAGCGTGCCGATCGCCATCAGCGTGTAGAACCAGCCGCGGGTCTGGTCGATCGCCTCGCAGATGTAGTCCGCGGGGTACGCCTGCTCGAACGCCTCGGCCGAGCCGGGCGCGTGCGGGTAGCCGAGCTGTCCGAACGGCATCGACCCGGCGTCGTACCAGCAGTCGATGACCTCCGGCACCCGGTTCGCGCTCTGCCCGCACGGGCGGTCGCCCCGCGTCTCGACGTCCTGGGCCTTGGCCGGGCAGGCGAAGGCGACCTCGTCGATGAACGGCCGGTGCGGGTCGAGGCCGGCCAGGTCGCGCCCGGTCAGCCCGCTCAGCTCGGCCAGCGAGCCGACGCAGGTCAGGTGGCCCTCGGCGCAGCGCCAGATCGGCAGCGGGGTGCCCCAGTACCGGTTGCGCGACAGCGCCCAGTCGATGTTGTTGTTCAACCAGTCGCCGTAGCGGCCGTGCTTGACGTTCTCCGGGTACCAGTTCGTGTTCTCGTTCTCGCGCAGCAGCGCGTCCTTCACCGCGGTGGTGCGGATGTACCAGGACGGCTGCGCGTAGTAGAGCAGCGCGGTGTGGCAGCGCCAGCAGTGCGGGTATGAGTGCTCGTATTCGAGGTGTCGGAACAGCACGCCGCGCTCGCGCAGGTCGGCGGTCAGCCGCTCGTCGGCCTTCTTGAAGAACACCCCGCCGACCAGCGGCACACTCGGCTCGAAGGTGCCGTCCGGGCGGATCGGGTTGACCACCGGCAGGCCGTACGCGCGGCCCACCTTCAGGTCGTCCTCGCCGAACGCGGGGGACTGGTGCACCAGCCCGGTGCCGTCCTCGGTGGTCACGTACTCGGCCAGCGCGACGAAGTGCGCCTCGGCCGGCTGCCCGTCCTCGCCCTTGGGGAACTCGATCAGCTCGAACGGGCGCTGATACTTCCAGTACTCCATCTCGCGGCCCGCGAACGACTCGCCGGTCGCGCTCCAGCCCTCGCCGAGCGCCTTGCCCAGCAAGGGCTGCGCGACCACGAGCCGCTCCTCGCCGTCGGTCGCGACGACGTAAGTCACGTCCGGGTGCACGGCCACCGCGGTGTTGGACACGAGGGTCCACGGCGTGGTCGTCCACACCAGCAGGGACGTGCGCTGCCCGTCGTCACCGGCGGCCAGCGGGCCCGAGGTCAGCGGGAAGCGCACGAACACCGAGGGGTCGACCACGGTCTCGTAGCCCTGGGCGAGTTCGTGGTCGGACAGCGTCGTGCCGTCGCGCGGGCAGTACGGTGCGACCCGGTAGTCCTGCACCAGCAGGCCCTTGTCGAAGATCTGCTTGAGCGACCACCAGACGCTTTCGATGTAGCTGGTATCCATCGTGCGGTAGGCCTGCGAGAGGTCGACCCAGTAGCCCATGCGCTCGGTGAGCTGTTCGAATGCGTCGACGTGGCGCTCGACCGACGCGCGGCATTTGGC
>JBOHCW010000462.1:0-13480 GCA_050725375.1 Actinocrinis sp.
GTTCAATGTCTCCAACATCGTGGATCTGGTGATCCGGGTGTACGCGGCGGCCGAGATGAACGCCAGAGTCAGGCACGGGAAGAAGATGTTTCGCGCCCAGCCGTACGCGTCCTGCGTGAACGGCACGTACTGGATCTGCTGCATGATGTGGAACTGGTACTGCACCAGCAGCGCGACCACCAGCGCGGTGAAGTTCACCGGCATCGAGATGCCGGCCAGGGCGACCACGATGATCGAGCGGTCTGCCAGCTTGCCCTTGTTCAGCGCCGCGACGACGCCGCCGAACAGGCCGAAGAACAGCCACAGCACCGAGGCGCCGAGCGCCAGCGAGAAGGTGACCGGGAAGTCGGCGATCAGCTTCGGCCACACCAGCTGGTTGGTGATGTACGAGTAGCCCAGGCAGGGCGCGGGGCAGGCGAGCGCGACGGAGCCGTTGCCGAAGGTGCGCCCGGCGAAGATGCCCTCGAAGAAGTTCCAGTACTGGACGACCAGCGGCTTGTCGAAGCCGAGCTTCTCGCCGATGGCGGCGAAGGTCGCCGGGCTGGCGGCCTTGCCCGCGTAGGTGGCCGCGAGGTTCTCGCCGAACCACTGCGGCATGACGTACGAGATGAGGAAGGTGATGATGCTGACGACGATGATGACCAGGGCTGCCTGGAACAGTCGTCTGACAATGTAAGCGAACACTGATATCGGCCGGTTCCGGCGTGGGGGCGGATCCCGGTCGGGACCCGCCCCCACGTCGCCCTACGCCTTCACCTGCTTCCAGTTTCTGCTCGCGAAAGGAGGGGTTGCCTTCTTCCGGCCGAGGCCGGGATCACGATCCGGCGACGCCGAACGCCGACAGGTCCGGCAGGCTGCCGAGCGCGCTGTCGATGTAGTAGTTCGTCACCTTCGGGCTGCGGGCGAGCAGCAGGGTGTCGTTGGCGTACGGGATGTACACGGCGTCGGACATGACCTGCGCGTCGAGCTGGGTGCCCAGCGGCGCTTCCTGCGCCGGGCTCGAGGCGGCCTTCATCTGGTCCAGCAGGCCGTTGACCTTCGGGTCGTTGAGCCGGGCGTAGTTCGAACCACTGCTGGTCGCGGTCAGGTTGCGGCCGTCGGTGATCTGCGAGAAGAAGCCGAACGGAGTCGGGAAGTCCGGGCTCCAGCCGGCCGCGGACAGGCCGTAGCCCTTGCTCTTCATCACGTCGGGACGCTGCAGGTTCTGGCTGTAGTACTTCGAGCCCTCGACCTGGGTGATGGTGGTGGTGATGCCGACCTTGGCCAGAGCGGCCTGCAGGGCCGTGGCGAAGCCCGGGCCCTTGCCGGTGTTCACCGTGATGATGCCGGTGGAGAAGCCGTTGGGCTTCCCGCACGCCTGCAGCTCGGACTTGGCCTTGGTGACGTCGCCCTTGTTGTCCGCGCCGACCGGGTACGGGTTGACGTTCGCGTAACCCGCGACGCCCGGGGGCAGCATCGTGCCGGTGACCTTGCCGCCGGCCACCGTGCCGCCGCGTGCGGCGACCAGGTCGACCTTGTTGATCGCGTAGGCGACCGCCTTACGGCAGTCGATGTTGTCGAACGGCGCGACGTCCTGGTCGATGGCGATGTACCGGGTGGTGTTCGCCGCCGGGTTGTCCGTCAGCTTCTTCTTGTTCGCGTTGCTCTGCACCGGGGCGATGTCGGCGGGCTGGAGGCCGGCGCCGGTGTAGTCGGCGGCGACGGTGCCGGCCAGGACGGCCTGGTCGAGCTGCGTCGGGTCCCAGTCGGTCTTGACCGTGATCTTGTCGGGCAGGGCCGGGTCGTTCGAGTCGGTGGCCGCGCTCCAGTTCGGGTTGCGCACCAGCTCGATGTCCTTGCCCGCGGCGTATGCCGAGAGCATGTACGGACCGCTGGCGACGACGTTCGTGCCGGTGTACTTCAGGCCGCCGGTCGCCGAGTTCTGGTCGACGTCGATCGGGACGGGCGCCGTCTGCGGCAGCGTCATCAGGTACGGGAAGTCCGCGTACTTCTCGGTGAGGTGGAACACCAGGGTCGTGGCGTCAGGAGTGTCGACGCCCTTCAGGCCCAGGTGGTCGGTGGCGGTGTCCTTGTACGGGCCCGCGTACTTGGGGTCGGTCAGGATGCCGGCGAAGTATTCCGGGCCGGCCGGGTTCACCGAGTCGACCGCGTAGGAGCGCTCGATCGCGTACTTGACGCTCTGGGACGTGATCGGCTCGCCGTTGGAGAACTTCAGGCCGGAGCGGATCTTCACCGTCCAGGTCAGTCCGTCGCTCGAGGCGGTCGGCATGGCGGCCGCGAGGCCGGGCACCAGGGTGCTGACCGTCTTCGGGTCGCCGACCTTGTACTGGACAAGGGTGCGCGCGTAGTAGCGGGAGAAGTCCCAGGAGTACGCGTAGTACTGGTTGACCGGGTCGACCGAGTCGAGGTCCTGGGAGCCGCCGAGAACGAGCGTACCGCCCTTGTGCGTGGAGGGGTTCACCACACCGGTCAGACCGTAGTTGAACTTGATCGTGTCCGCGGCGCTGGTACCGCCGCCGCCGCCACCAGTGCTTTTACTGCTGCTGCACGCGGTGGCGACCGACGCGACCAGCGCGGCTGCCGCCGCCACCGCGGCGATCTTGGTTGTACGCTGCATTCCGGGAATGCCCCTTTCAGAACTGCGCAACGGAAGGGTGTTCTGTTGGAAAACCGGGACGGGCGCTTCTAGCGGCCGGCCCGGGGGTCGAGGGCGTCGCGCAGGCCGTCTCCGAGGAGGTTGAAGGCGAGCACGGTCAGGAAGAGGGCGATTCCGGGGACCAACATGTATGTCGGGTCGACCTGGAAGTAGTCCACTGCGTTGGACAGCGTCTGTCCCCACGAGGCGTACGGCAGCGGCGTGCCGACTCCGAGGAAGGACAGATAAGCCTCGAGCACGATGTTCGCCGGGATGGCCAGCGAGGTGTACACCAGGATCGGGCTCGCGAGGTTGGGCAGGATTTCACGGAAGATGATCCGGCGGGGACGGGCGCCGAGCAGCCGGGCGGCGTCGACGAACTCGCGGTCGCGCAGCGAGAGCACGAGCCCGCGGATGAGCCGGGCCTGGTAGGCCCAGCTGAAGATTCCGATGACCGCGATCATGACGACCAGGTGGACGCCGTAGGCGCCCAGGCCGAACGCCTGGCTGGGGATGATCGAGCCGATCGCGATCAGGAAGATCAGGATCGGGAAGGCCAGGAAGATGTCGGTGATCCGGGAGAGGAATCCGTCGGTCCAGCCGCCGAAGTAGCCGGCGATGGAGCCGATGACGATGCCGAAGGTCATCTGCAGGCCGGTCGCGGCGAGCGCCACGATGAGGCTCGGCCGCACGCCCACGACGATGCGGGCGAACATGTCGCGGCCGTTCTGCGGTTCGAGTCCGAACGGGTGCGCCCAGCTCATGCCGCTGCGCGCACCGAACGGCAGCAGCGTGCCCTGGTCGATCAGGTTGCCGTTGAACTTGAGCGGGTCGAGGCCCATCGCGTCGGTGATGACGTTGGCGAAGATCGCCACCAGCACCAACAGCACGATGAACGCGCCGCTGACGATGGCGACCTTGTCGCGCTTGAACCGGTCCCAGGCGATCCGGCCCAGGGAGCGGCCCTCGATCTGGGCTTCCGGGATCGCCGGTATGCCCGTCTCAGCGGCTTCGTCGGCCGCCGTGTTCGGCACAGTCATCGTGGTGTGACGTCCTCGTCGTTCGCATGGAACCAGTCGGGACCTGGTATGAGCGCTGCGTGATGCTCGGTGCTCGGCCGGACTTCAGGTTCGGTGGATCGATTTCGTTCTGGTCGCGTGTGTGTCGTTCGGTGGTGCGTTCGGATGCGATCCGATTGTGCTGCATGGCCCGGCCCGTTCCGTCCTCGGGGCGGGCGGCCGCACTAGGGCCGCCTGAGGTGGGGCGGGTGGCAGGTCGTCGGCACACGTTACCCGTGCAGGACCCGCTGGCGGGAATTCCTACCACTGCCCGTCTGGGAGAACAATCCTCGGAGATCGACGGTGACGGAACACCCGTAAGGCAATGTGTGTCCGAACTGTGATGGAACCCCTATCGGTCCGAGTCCCAGGCCAGGGCTTGTCCGGATCCTCCCTCCGTCGCCGTCGGCTTTCCTTCACATCGTTGTGACAACTCCTTCAGCCGACCCCTCCGGGCGGCGGGCAATTCGTGGCCGAATCGTTGCCGACCGGGTCCGCGACCGTGGCCGGAACGGGCGGCGCGCCCGTCCGGCTACGCTGGTCGGTTGTGATCAGTTCTACCGTCCACTCCGATGACCCGCGACCCGCGTCGAGCGCTGTGCGGGCCCCGCGCAGCGGCCTCGGCGCGCCCGATGCGCCGAACGGCGTCGTGCCAGTCGGGGATGCGCGGCGCGGCGGCGCGGGAAAACGTACCGGGACGGACTCGGCCGAACGGGAAGACGGCACCGTACGGGGGCTGACCGGACCCGGGCCGCATCCGGCTGACGAACAGTCGGACGCCGGTGACGAGCAGGTGTGGGACGTGGCGGTGGTCGGGGCTGGACCGGCCGGCGCGTCGGCCGCGCGGGCTGCCGCCGAGGCCGGGGCGCGGGTGATCCTGCTGGAGAAGGCCTCGCTGCCCAGGTACAAGACCTGCGGCGGCGGGCTGATCGGGCTCTCTCTCAACGCGCTGCCGGAGGGTTTCGACCTGCCGGAGCGTCAGCGCATCGACGCCATCACCTTCACCCACCAGGGCCGGCGCGGGCGCACCAGGCGGGAGCGCTCCGGCCGGCTGCTGGCACTGGTCAATCGCGCCGAATTCGACCACGCGCTGGCCAAGGCGGCGGTCGAGGCCGGCGCGTGCCTGCGGGAGGGGGCGGCCGTGACCGGTGTGACGGATGGTGAGCCCGGCGCTGATGGTGGCGCAGATCACACTGATGTATCTGGGAGTGCGGCTACATATACGGGTCCGGTCGTGCTCAATCTGTCCGACGGGTCGCGGGTGACCGCGCGTGCCGTTGTTGGCGCGGACGGTTCGGCGAGCCGGATCGCGCGACACGTCGGCGTGTGCGTCCGGCAGGTGGACCTCGGTCTGGAGGCTGAGATCCCGGTCCCGCCGGCCGAGGCGGCGAAGTGGTCCGGCCGGGTGCTGATCGACTGGGGTCCGCTGCGCGGGTCGTACGGCTGGGTGTTTCCCAAGGGCGACGTGCTCACGGTCGGGGTCATCTCAGCTCGCGGCGACGGCGAGGCGACCCGTGCGTATTACCGCGCGTTCGTGAAGCAGCTCGGACTGGACGGCTACCCGGCCTCGACCGACTCCGGCCACCTGACCAGGTGCCGGACCGCGGACTCGCCGCTCTCGCGCGGGCGGGTGCTCGTCGCGGGGGACGCGGCCGGCCTGCTGGAGCCGTGGACGCGCGAGGGCATCTCGTACGCACTGCGCTCGGGCCGGCTTGCCGGGCAGGCCGCGGCGCGGCTGGCACTGGCGGACGGCAGCGGAGCAGACCGTGACGATGCGCACGGTGACGACGCCGACCGTGACCAGGCCGATCGTATGGACGGCATACGGGCGGCAACCGATGAATACCGCGCGCGTATCGAGCAATTGCTGGGCGTGGAGATGGCCGCCGGGGAGCGGTTGCTGGCCGCTTTCGAGAAACACCCGGGCTTCTTTCACGCGGCCGTCACCACGCTGCCTAAGGCGTGGCGCGCTTTCGCGGACGTCTGCCTCGGCCGCACCACGTTCGGCGAACTGGTGCGATCACGCGCCGCACAGGCCGCGTTGCGAGCGATCTCCTGACGATCCGTCAAACGGCGGCTGACCACTGATCGCCAGTCTTGCACCGGGACGCCGCGCACAGTGCCCGACACTGCACACTTGGCACAGTTCGAGTCCGGGTGGCTCGGTGTTCGCTGGTTCGTTCGTTCGACTGGGGGCGGTGATCCGCGTTGGCTTCGACCACTGGCGCCGGGCCGTCCGCCGTACCTGCGCCACCTGCGTCCGCCGGTCGCTCACCGGCGGCGCGCGAGCTTGCGCGGCGGTGCGAGCTGCGGATCGACGAAGTTGTCCAGCATCTGGTGGACAGCTGGGCAGCCGAGCTGCCCGAAGCGCGTCTGCTGCCGGATGACCTGCGCGACGCGCAGCGTGCGAACGCCTCGCGCGCGTCGATCCGCGCGTTCCTCCGGCTGCTTCAGGGCGCACATCCCGACGAGGCTTCGCGCGCACAATTCCAGCGCCGGGCCGCCGAGCGCGCGGCTGAGGGCGTGCCGCTCCCGGTGCTGTTGCGCACGTACACGATCGGCGCACGCGTTGTGTTCGAGGCTTTGTGCCGGGAGGCCCGGCCGGACGAGTCCGGCGCGCTGGCCGAGATCGCACAGGTGCTGCTGGCCGGCCAGGACGAGGTGATCGCCGACGTGGCCAGGGCGTACCGGGACGAACTGGCCGCGCTGGGCTCGGCCCGGCGCGACCGGCGGCGCGAACTGGTGCGCGATCTGGTGGTCGGCTCCGCCGCGCCCGACCCGGCGGCGATCGAGGAGTTCCGGCTCGGCGCGGGCGCCATCGTGCTCGCGGTACGGCTCGGCCCGCTCGACCCGCCGCAGGAGGGCGTGGATCAGCCGGTGCCGAAGGTGGCCGGCGCGCTGGACGACGGTGCGGCCGACCGCGACGAGGCGCAGATATCCATTCGCCGCCGGCTGCTTCGCTTCCAGGCCGCGCTCGACGGCCACTACGGCAGGCCGGTGCCGGCACTGCTGGAGCACAGCGGCGGCCATGTCCTGATTCCGCGCCTCGGCGCGGTGCCCGTAGCAGGCTGCGTCCCGCAGAGCCCACACACGCCGGTGCCCGGCGCGCAACTGGCCGCCCTGTTGTCAGAGGTCTGGGAAGGCCAGGTGCGGATCGCCGCCGTCGGCGCGGACCGGCCGGACCGGATCGGCGCGGCGGCGCGTACTGCGTCCGAGGTACTGCGGCTGGTCTGCGTCCTGAGGCGCGGTCCCGGCGTATACGAACTCGACGACGTGCTGCTGGAGTATCACCTGACCCGGCGGGACGAGAGCGCGGACCGGCTGGGCGCGCTGCTCGACCCGTTGGCCGGGCGGCCGGACCTGCTGCGCACGGTGCGCGTGTTCCTGGAGGAGTCCTACGACCGGCGGCGCACCGCTCGACGGCTGGGCCTGCACCCGAACACCGTGGACAACCGGCTCGCGCGGGTGACCGAACTGACCGGCCTCGACCCGGCCACGCCACGCGGCGTCGCCCTGCTGATGACCACACTCGCCTTACATGACCTGCAGTGACGCGAACGCCTTACGCGCTTACGCGGCGAAGTGTTCGCTTGCGGCGGCTCGCATACTGGGGCAGGTTGGACGAGTGACTTCGGACAAGAACGCGCAGCAGGACGCCGTCCCGACAACAGCCGCACTGGACGACGCGGCGAGCGGGCACGTCGCCCGAACCGCTGCCCGGCTCGGCGAGTACGGGTTCTTCTTCGACTTCGACGGGACGCTCGCGCCGATCCAGAATGACCCGGAGTCGGTGCGGCCGGTGCCCGGCGCCGCCGAGGCGCTCGCCGCGTTGTCCGGCGCCGCGCGGTTGACCGCCGTGGTCTCGGCGCGGCCGGCCGCCTTCCTGGCCGGCCGGTTCGGCGCCGTCGCCGGACTCGAACTGTACGGACTGTACGGGCTCGAATACTCGCCGGACGGCGGCCGGACCGTGGTCACCGCGCCCGAGGCCGAGCCGTACGCGCCGGTCGTCGCCGAGGTGGTCGCGGCCGCGCGCGATGCCTTTCCCGGCGCGCTGATCGAGGACAAGCGGCTGTCCTGCGCGCTGCACTTCCGCGGCGCGCCGCAGCTCGAAGCGGCGATCGAAGCGTGGAGCGCCGGGCAGGCCGAGGCGCGCGGGCTGCGCGTGCAGCACGGCCGGATGGTGGTCGAGCTCAAGCCCCCGGTGGAGACGGACAAGGGCGCGGTCGTGCTGCGCGCGGCGGAAGGTCTGGCCGGCGCCTGGTACTTCGGCGACGACCTCGGTGACCTGCCCGCGTTCGCCGCGCTGGACAAGCTTTCCGGCGCCGCTCGCGGCTTCCACGCCGTCCGGGTCGCCGTGGCGAACGCCGAGGGACGCGGCGCGGCGCTCGGCGACCACGCCGATCTGCGCCTGGCGGGGCCGCAATCGGTGCCCGCATTGGTGAATTGCGTGCTCGCGGGCCGCCGGTCGCTTGAAGCGCCGTGAGAAACTGGATCGGTGAAGGAGCAACCCCGCACGCGGCCCGTGCCGCTGTCGTTCGAGCCCGCCGCCGACGAACCGGAGACCGCGCGGTTCTTCGGCCTCGACGAGATCACCGACGCCGCGGAGTTGCTTGAGCGCGCCACCGGCCTGCACTCCGCGTTCCGCGCGGCCGCCGACCGGGCCGGGGCGTATCAGGCGATCGCGGCGGCCGAGCTGACCGACCCGCGCCGCTTCGACCGGCTCACGTACGGCGAACTGGCCGATCGGATCGGCGTCACCGAGGCGGTGGCCGAGACGATGGCCGAGCGCGGCCGCCAGATCCTCAAGGGCGAGCCGATCGGAGAGTTCTGACGCCGGCGTGCCGCGGCCGCGCGGCTCAGTGTCCTGACGTGTCAGACCACCTGGTGCAGCCAGCGCACCGGCGCGCCGTCCCCGGCGCAGCGGAAGGGTTCGAGTTCGTCGTCCCAGGGCTTGCCGAGCAGGGTCTGCAGTTCGGCTTCCAGGTCGCCGCCGCCGCGTCCGGCGCGCAGCATGGCGGCGCGCAGCCGGTCCTCGGGGACCATGATGTCGCCGTGCACTCCGGTGACGGCGTGGAAGACCCCGAGCTCGGGGGTGGAGGAGTAGCGCTCGCCCTCGGCGCCGGCGGACGGCTCCTCGGTCACCTCGAAGCGCAGCAGCTGCCAGCCGCGCAGCGCGGAGGCCAGCCGGGTCGCGGTGCCCGGTTCGGCGCTCCAGGGCAGTTCGGCGCGCCAGGTCGACGGCGCGGCCGGCTGGCGGACCCAGTCCAGGCTCACGCGTACTCCGAGCACCCCGGCGACCGCCCACTCGACATGCGGGCATACCGCGCGGGGCGCGGAGTGGATGTACAGGACTCCACGGGTAGGCACGGTACTGTCTCCTTTGGTCGGCGATCGGTGACGAGGTGCGCCTTCCCCAGCGGCCTCGTACCGTGCCGACCCGGTGGAGTGTCAGTGTGTCGCCCACGCGGAGTCGTACTTATCTGTATATTCAGTTGTCCGGACCGCGCAAGTACACCGCCGTACCGGTTTCATCCGATAGACACGTGCTGATGCAAAGGGCATCCGCACGTGCTGTGCACAGTGTTCCCCGTACGCGAGCCGTTATTCACACCACGATGCGAATGTGCGTTGACCGGCATTACTCCGGCCGTGCCCAGCCTATCGTGATTCGACGATCACCGCGCGCAGCGATGAGCCCGTCTACCCCCGTGACCCTATTGGACCGAGCGTAGAGGTGTCAGCAGCCCGTACGGGTGACAATCTGACGGATGATCATCACGCAGCGCGTCCGGGCCGGTCAGCGACCCCGCCGGCTCAGGTTGTCCCGACGAGGCGTCAGTACGCGTGCGATGCCCTGCCTCCTCGGCGAAGGGCTGATGTCGCGTCATGACGAGCCGATCATCGGATCGTCAGCTGCGGCCCATGCTGCCGACCAGGACCCAGATGGACGCGCACACGCCGGCCGCGAGCAGCGCGGAGACAAGCCAGCGGCTGCGCCGGACGAGCGCGGCGCGGCGCTGCACGCGGCGCTCCACGTCGTACAGGAACGACAGTTCCTGCGCGAGCCACGCCTCGACGTCGGAGGCGGGCGGGCGTCCGTGGCGTTCCATCAGCAAACCGCCTTCTTCCTCGCAACCCGCTCGCGCGGGTGACTTCCCCGCAATCCGCTTACGCAGGGGGAAATCGTGGCCGCCGGGCGGTAATCGGGCCAGAGCCGCAGATGTCCCGGCATGGCGACTTTCTCCCAGCCCCGCCGCCCGGAACAAGGGTTGCGAGCAAGCGTTACCCTTCCGTGACATTCGGAGCGTGATCATTCGGTCTCAGCTCCGTGACCGGCACGGATGGCATAAACAGGCTGCGTATATGCACTGCCGTACGGCGCGATCTGCCACGCTTGCGTATCGCTAAAGCCGTCCGCGGTGCTCAGAGCGGATGCGTTGCGTGACGCCGGACGCCGTCGATAAAGCGATGATCCAGGCAAACTCGAAGCGAAGCACACTCGAACAGCGGACGATCGGCGCGCTGCCATGGTGTCGGATTGTGCGCGTTACCGGAGAGCATCACGTAGCGTCCGCGAGCGGCCGAAACCACTTACCGACGCGGTGCTTGCTTTAACTGACCGCTCCGGTCCGCCACGCGATCGCCGGCGCGGCCCTAGTTATGTGACTACTTGTGTGGCATGTGAGGTCCGTGCGGCGGAGTGCGTTCGATGGTGAGCAGTGCGTCGGACGCGTGATCGACCTGCAGCGTCGTGTGCTGGATGTCGAAGTGCTCGCGCAGCAGGTCCTGCAGTCGGGCGCGCACAGCGTGGCAGTCCTCTCCGGGCACGACCAGCACGTGCGCGGACAGCGCCGCGAAGCCGGACGTGATCGTCCAGACGTGCAGGTCGTGTACTTCGGACACCTGGGGGTCGGCGGCCATCGACGCCCCGACCGCCGACACGTCCAAGCCCGCCGGCGCGCCCTCCAGGAAGATCCGCCACGAGTCGCGCACCAGGCCGTAACCGGCCCGGGCCATCAGCGTCGCGACGAACAGCGAGGCGATCGCGTCGGCGCGGTCGAAGCCGGTGGCCAGCACGACGATTCCGGAGATCGCGGTGGCCACGAACGCCCAGGCGTCGTTGACGATGTGCTGGAACGCGCCCTCGACGTTGAGGCTGCGCCGGTTCGCCCTGCTGATCAGCAACGCGGCCGCGGCGTTGACCGCGATGCCGACCGCCGCCGTGCCGGCGACCAGTGCCCCGGCCACCTCGGGCGGCTCGACCAGCCTGCGCGCGGCCTCGTACGTGAACACCGCCACGAGCACGAGCAGCGTGATCCCATTGGCCTGCGCGGAAAGGATCTCGGCGCGGCGCAGGCCGTAGGTCCACGGTCCGTGCGCCGGCCGCGCCGCGAGCCTCATCGCGAACAGCGCGAGGCCCAGCGACGCGGCGTCGGTCAGCATGTGCCCGGCGTCGGAGATCAGCGCGATCGAGTGGGCGGCCAGGCCGAGCGCCACCTCGGCGGCCATGAACGCGAGGATCACCCCGAGCGCGGCGGTCAGGTAGCGGCCGTCCGCGTCCGCTGAGAGCGCCGCGCCGTGTCCGTGCCCGGGGCCGTCGTGGTCATGGCCGTCGTGCCCGGGGCCGTCTTCACGCTCGTGGCCGTTGTGCCGCTCGCCGCTCATGCGCCCAGCATAGCCCGGTAAAACAGGATATTGAGATATGACAATGACAACGGTTGTCGGCGTCGGATCATCCGCGCCGATCACCGGCGCGGGCGTTTTCACGGGCCCGCCGGACAGCGCGTCTGTCCGCGTCGGTCAGTCCAGCTGGCGGGCCACTTCGGCGGCGATCAGCTCCAGGTGGTCCAGGTCGCCCAGGTCCATGATCTGCAGGTAGATCCGGCTCGCGCCGATCCCCTCGTAGCGCTTGAGCTGCTCGACGACCTCACCCGGCGTGCCCGCGTAGCCGGCCGCCTTCGCCTGCGCGACGGTGGTGCCGATCGCCTCGGCGCGGCGCTTGACCTCGGCGTCGTCGCGCCCGACGACGGTCTGCGCGGCCGAGGAGTACACGATCGAGTCCGCCGCGCGCCCGGCCGCGGCGAGCGCCGCGCGCACCCGCTCGAAGCCCTCGGCGGTCTCGGCGACGCCGCGGAAGCCGAGGTTGTACTCGGCGGCGTACCGCGCGGCCAGCCGCGGGGTGCGCTTCGGGCCGCCGCCGCCGACGATGATCGGCGGGTGCGGGCGCTGGACCGGCTTGGGCAGCGCCGGCGAGTCCTCCAGCCGGTAGACCTTGCCCGGGTACGAGAAGCTCTCGCCGTCCGGGGTCGACCACAGGCCGCTGACGATCGCCAGCTGCTCTTCCAGCAGATCGAAGCGGTTGTCCGGGAACGGGATGCCGTACGCGGCGTGCTCGTCCGCGAACCAGCCGGTGCCCAGGCCCAGTTCGACCCGGCCGCCGGACATCTGGTCCACTTGCGCGACCTGGATCGCGAGCGGGCCGGGCAGCCGGAAGGTGGCCGGGGACACCAGCGTGCCGAGCCGGATGCGGGAGGTTTCGCGGGCCAGGCCCGCCAGCGTGATCCACGCGTCGGTCGAACCGGGCAGTCCGTCGCCCGTTCCCATCCTCAGATAGTGGTCGGAGCGGAAGAACGCGTCGAAGCCCAGGTCCTCGGCGGCCTTGGCGACGGCGAGCAGCGTGTCGTAGCTGGCGCCCTGCTGGGGTTCGGTGAAGATGCGCAGTTGCATACGCCCATCCTGGCACCGGTTTCCGGAGGGAGGCTCGGCGCACCCCGGCTGTTCTCAGAGCTCGGAAACACGACCGACATGAGCGTTTTGCCAACGATCTTCCTGGAGTGCCTTGCCGCGTCACCGATGTCTGATTAGCGTCCTTAATTACGGTAGCGCTACCGGATCATCCACCGGTCGTTCGCACGACCGCAACCCACAAGCGGCGTGCGACGACCGAGGCCATCCATGCCCGTGGCACCACCACGGGTCAGGTACGAGGAGATCCATGTCCGTGTTCCACCGCGCTATACGTACCGTGGGGACCGTCGCGCTCGCTGCCGCGCCGCTCGCCCTTCCGGTCGCGACCCCCGCCATCGCCGCCGCGCCGCTGCTGCACGCGCCGGTCCAGCACGTCGGCGCCGTACCGTTCTTCGTCTCGCACGGCTTCACGTCGCACGGCCGCAACGCCACCACGACCAGCGGCAACTGGGGCGGCTACGCCGCGCACGGCTCGACGTACACCAGCGTCTCGGCCAGCTGGGTGCAAACTGCGGTCAACTGCTCCAAGGGCAGCGGCTACTCCAGCTTCTGGGTCGGCCTGGACGGCTACGACTCGAATTCGGTCGAGCAGACCGGCACCGAGGCCGACTGCTCCGGCGGCCGCGCCGTCTACTCGTCGTGGTACGAGATGTACCCGGCCTACCCGGTCAACTACGGCAACGCCGTGCGGCCCGGCGACCACTTCACCGCCACCGTCACGTACCAGGGCTCGAACAGGTACCGGCTGGTGCTCACCGACAGCACGGCCGGCTGGACCAGGACCACCAGCAAGACCCAGAGCGGGCTGTCGCGGGCCTCCGCGGAGGTCATCGCCGAGGCGCCCTCGTCGAACTCCGGCGTGCTGCCGCTGTCCGACTTCGGCACGGTGAACTTCACCGGTTCCACGGTCAACGGGGCGAGCCTCGGCAGCACCGCGTGGGACAGCATCGACATCGTCGACTCGCGCGGAACCACTGAGGCCACCACCTCGTCGTTGTCGGGTGGGACCTCGTTCTCGGTGACCTGGAAGGCGCGCACC
>JBOHCW010000463.1:0-10639 GCA_050725375.1 Actinocrinis sp.
TCCCGCTGACGCCCGGGATGTGCGTCCCAGGTTCTGCGTGTGAACGTCCCGGGCCGGTGTGCGCCGCATACCGGCCCGGGACGGTGGCAGAATTCACGGCATGTCCGTGGAGGAGGCCGCCGAGGTCGTCGAGAGCGAGACCGAGGCGCCGTCCGATCCACAGCGGCCCGCGGTAGATCAGCGCGCTGTGAAGGCCGGGGCCGCGCGTGCGGCGGCGCTGCGCCGTCCCGGCCGTCCGCTGCGCCGCTCGCATCCCTACTACGTCGGGTTCGTCGGCGGGCTCGGCATCATCCTGGCCTACTACCTGGCGCAGGCGCTGGTCTCACTCACCGGCGTGCTCGTACTCATCGCGGTGGCGCTGTTCCTCGCGGTGGGCCTCAATCCGTTCGTGGAGCGGCTGACCGACCGCGGCATGAAACGGCGTTGGGCCGTGCTGATCGTGGCCGGCGCGTGCCTGCTGCTATTCGCCGGGTTCATCACCGCCATCGCGCAGCCGCTGGCCGACCAGACCTCCGGCCTGATCGGCTCGCTGCCGCACCACCTGCAGCAGCTGAGCCACAACCGCACCGTCCAGCGGATCGACGCGAAGTACGACGTGCTCGGCAAGCTGCAGGCGTTCCTGGCGCAGGCGGACACCGCGCAGATGATCGCGGGCGGCATCCTCGGCTTCGGCGAGTTCCTGATCTCCTCGGTGTTCAAGACGTTCACCGTGCTGATCCTGACGATCTACTTCCTCGGCTCGCTGCCGGCCATCAAGCAGTCCGCGTACCAGCTGATCCCGGCCTCGCGGCGCCCGCGGGTCGGCGCGCTGGCCGACGGCGTGCTCACCCGGGTGGGCGGCTACGTGTCCGGCGCGGTCACGGTCGCCTCGCTCGCGGGCCTGGCGGCGTACCTGATGCTGGCGGTGCTCAACGTGCCGTACATGCTGCCGCTGGCGCTGCTGATCGCGCTGACCGACTTCGTGCCGCTGGTCGGCGCGACCTTCGGGGCGCTGATCGTGACGCTGGTGGTGCTGTTCGACTCGCCGGTCAGAGCCGTGGTCGCGGGCATCTTCTTCATCGTCTACCAGCAGTTCGAGAACTTCGTGGTCTACCCGAAGGTGATGGCCCGCTCGGTCGACGTGCCGCCGCTGATCGCGGTGATAGCGGCGCTGATCGGCGCGGCGCTGCTCGGCGTGGTCGGCGCGCTGCTGGCGATCCCGCTGTCGGCCGGCGTCATCTACGTCGTGCGCGAGGTGCTGCTGCCGAGACAGGAACGGTCCTAGCGCTGTCTGACGGCGCGTCAGCCGCCGATCGTCGCGGTGTACTTCTCGAACGGGCCGTCCCACTCGACCGGCAGCGGAGCAGCGGCCGGGTTGACCCGCCGGACGATCTCGTCCAGCACGATCCGCACGTACTTCTCGCCGACCCACAGGTGCTTCGCGCCGTCCACCGCGACGACCTCGGCCTGTGGGATGACGGCGAACCGCTCGCGCGCCTCGGCCGGGCGCAGGTAGTCGTCGAACTCCGGGACCAGGGCGAGGACCGGCTTGCCCGAATCAGCCCACGTCTTCAGATCCGCGTCCTGCGCGCGGTGCAGCGGCGGGGAGAGCAGGATCGCGCCGAGCACGTCGGGCTCGCACGCGTACTTGAGCACCAGCTCGCTGCCGAAGGACCAGCCCAGTGCCCACAGGTTCGGCAGTTGCACGCCCAGCTCGTTGAGGCCCTCGGCGAACTCGAACGCCGCGGCCACGTCCAGCCGCTCGGTCACGCCCTCGCCGAACCCGCCCTGGCTGCGGCCGCGCGCCGAGGCGGTGCCGCGGGTGTTGAACCGCAGGACGGCGAGGTCCGCCAGCGCGGGCAGCCGCCAGGCGGCCTTGCGCAGCACGTGGCTGTCCATCATCCCGGCCGCGGTCGGCAGCGGGTGGAAGGTGACGAGCGTCGCGACCGGCTCGCGGTCGGCGGGCAGGGCCAGCTCGCCGACCAGGGTGAGGCCGTCGGCGGTCTTCAGCTCGATCGGCTCGCGCCGGGCGGGCAGCATCGTGTGCGCGGTGATCTCGGTACTCATCAGCATCCAGTCTACGTACCCGCTATGCACCACCTACGTATCGACTACGTACGCCTACGACTGCAGGTGTACGGCGGAACGCGGCAAAGACCGTCCCACAGGCGGACGAGGCCGCTATCGCGCCGCCGATACGGTAAGGCAGTCCGCACGGACGAAAGCCGAAGCGACTATCCACACCTAAGGAAACTGTCTGATGATCGAGGCGAACGGCCTCTCGAAGCGGTACGGGGAACGGCTGGCGGTGAACGGGCTCACGTTCAGCGTCAAGCCGGGCCAGGTGACCGGCTTCCTGGGCCCGAACGGCGCGGGCAAGTCCACCACGATGCGACTGATCCTCGGCCTCGACGCGCCGACCACTGGCACGGTCACGGTCAACGGCCAACCGTTCGCCCAAGCCGCGTATCCGATGCGCGAGGTCGGCGCCCTGCTCGACGCGAAGGCGGTGCACGGCGGCCGCAGCGCGTACAACCACCTGCTGTGCCTGGCGCAGACCAACAACCTGCCCAAGTCGCGTGTCAACGAGGTGCTGGAGCTCGTCGGCATGCGCGACGTCGCGCGCCAGCGCACCAAGGGCTACTCGCTGGGCATGAGCCAACGGCTCGGCATCGCCGCCGCGCTGCTCGGCGACCCCAAGGTGCTGATGTTCGACGAGCCGGTCAACGGCCTGGACCCGGAGGGCATCCTCTGGATCAGGAACCTGATGAGGGCGCTGGCCGAGGAGGGTCGCACCGTCTTCGTCTCCTCGCACCTGATGAGCGAGATGGAGAACACCGCCGACCATCTGATCGTGATCGGCCGCGGCCGGCTGGTGGCCGACTGCACCGTGCAGGAGTTCATCGACCAGAACTCCGAGCTGGCCATCCGGGTCAAGACCCCGGAGCGCGACAGGCTGGCCGGCCTGGCGACGGCGAAGGGCGCCGTCGTGGTGCACGACGGGGACGACGCCGTGCGGATCACCAAGCTGGGCATGACCGAGATCGGCGACCTGGCCTTCGACAACCAGATCCGGGTGCACGAGCTGTCCCCGATCCAGGCCTCGCTGGAGCAGGCGTTCATGGAACTGACCAAGGACAGCGTGGAGTACCACGCCGCGGTGCCCGGGCAGTCCGGTCCGCGCGACGAGACCCCGGTCGCGGCCGGCACGGCGAGCGAGCAGGGAGGCGCCCGATGACCACCTCCACCTCCGCCCTCGGCGGGCTGACGGCGCTGCCGGCGCCGACCGGCCGGGCCGGGTTCGGCGGCGCGCTGCGCTCGGAGTGGACCAAGGTCCGCTCGGTGCGCTCGTCCATCTGGACGCTGGGCTCCGCGATCGTGATCACCATCGCCTTCAGCGTCCTGGGCAACTGGGGCCGGGCGCACGGCAGCCACGCCAGCCTGGCCAGCCTGGCCCGCGAGGACCTGACGCAGCGCTCGATGTTCGGCATCATCTTCGGCCAGCTGATCATGGTGGTGTTCGGCGCGCTGGCGATCACCGGCGAGTACTCGACCGGCATGATCCGCACCGCGCTCACGGCGCAGCCGCGCCGTGTCCCGGTCTTCTGGTCGAAGCTGCTGGTCGTCTCGGCGGTCGGCTTCGTGGTCGGCGAGATCATCTCCTTCGCCTCGTTCCTGATCGACTCCTCGTTCTGGCGCGGCAAGGGCATCGCGCTCTCGCTCAGCAGCCCGCACGCGATGCAGGCGGTGATCGGCGGCGGCCTGTACCTGGCCGGCTCGGCGGTCCTGGCCTTCGGCCTCGGCGCGATCATGCGGCACACCGCGGCCGCGATCACCACGGGCGTCGGCATGCTGTTCGTGCTGACGATCCTGGCCCAGTTCCTGCCGGACAACTGGCAGCACCACTTCGACAAGTGGCTGCCGTTCAACTCCGGCGGCCAGGTGTGGGCGACCCAGCACGTGCGCGGCGCGGACCTCGGGCCGTGGACCGGCTTCGGGGTTTTCATGATCTACGGCGTGGTCAGCGTCGCGATCGGCGCCTGGGTGTTCCACAAGCGCGACGCGTAAGGGGACGCGTAACGCAGTACGCGTGAAGTAACTGACGGGGATTCAGGTGAGGCGCCGGACACGACCACGTTCGGCGCCTCACCTGTCGCAAGAACCGCGCGCGAGGCCGTATAACGAGACGACACGCACGCGTCGAAATCATCGCGCTATATCGCGTGGCATGCCATGATGAGTCTCGAATGGGGGTAGACGATGATCGAAGTCAAGGACCTGGTCAAACGGTACGGGGACACCACTGCCGTCGACCATCTGAGTTTCACCGTGGAGCCCGGCCGGATCACCGGGTTCCTCGGTCCGAACGGCGCGGGCAAGTCCACCACGATGCGGCTGATCCTGGGCCTGGACCGGCCCACGTCCGGCACCGCGCTGATCGACGGCAAGCCCTACCGCGAGTTGCCCGACCCGCTGCGGTACGTCGGCGCGCTGCTTGAGGCGCGCGCCGTGCACCCGGGGCGCACCGCGTTCAACCACCTGCTGTATCTGGCGCAGACCCAGGGCGTGCCGAAGTCGCGGGTGAACGAGGTGCTGGACCTGGTCGGGCTGGGCGAGGTGGCGCGAAAGCGCACCAAGGGCTTCTCGCTGGGCATGGGCCAGCGGCTCGGCATCGCCGCGGCGCTGCTCGGCAACCCGCGGCTGCTGATCCTGGACGAGCCGGTCAACGGGCTGGACCCGGAGGGCATCGTCTGGATCAGGAACCTGATGAAGACGCTGGCCGCCGAGGGCCGCACCGTGTTCGTCTCCTCGCACCTGATGAACGAGATGGCGGTCACCGCCGACCACGTGGTCGTCGTCGGCCGCGGCAAGCTGATCGCGGACACGTCGATGAACGAGTTCATCGCGCAGCACGCGGAGAACGCCGTCCTGGTGCGGACGCCGCAGGCCGATCTGCTGGCCGACGCGCTGCGCGCGGCCGGCGGCGAGGTGACGGTGCAGCGCGACGGCGGGCTGCTGGTGGCCAAGCTCGGCGCGCCGGCGATCGGCGAGGCCGCCGCGGCGCGCGGCGTGGTGCTGCACGAACTGGCCCCGCAGCGTGGCTCGCTGGAGGAGGCGTTCATGGAGCTGACCAGGGAAGACGTGCAGTTCCACAGCCCGAATGCGTCCGGCGCGCAGCCCGTGCCCGCGCCCGTGCCCGACGCAGTGGAAGGGAGTGCCCGATGAGCACCGATATCCGCCCGCTCGCGCCGGCCGGAGCCGGCACCGGCCACGCCAACTTCGGCCGCCTGCTGGCCGGCGAGTGGACCAAGCTGCGCACCGTGCGCTCGACCGTGTGGTCCTTCGCCGCGCTGATCATCGCGGTGATCGGCTTCACCGCGCTGTTCACGGCGCTGACCGTGTCGCAGTGGTCGCAGATGAACGCGGGCGACCAGGCGCAGGCCCGGCTCGACCCGGTGCCGCAGATCCTCGGCAGCGGCCTGTTCCTCGGCCAGCTGGCGATCTGCGTGCTCGGCGCGCTGGTGGCCACCTCGGAGTACTCGACCGGCATGATCCGCTCGACGCTGCTGGCCTCGCCGCACCGGGTGCGCACGCTGGCCGCCAAGTGCATCGTGTTCACCATCCCGGTGCTGGTCGTCGGCGAGGTGCTCAGCTTCGCCAGCTACTCGATCGGCAAGTCGATCATCTCGTCCAAGATCTCGACCTCGCTCAGCGACCCGCACGTGACCCGCGCGGTGGCCGGCGAGGGCCTGTACCTGGGCTTGCTCGGCCTGTTCGCGCTGGCCATCGGCCAGCTGATCCGGCACACCGCCGGGGCGATCACGACCGTCATCGCGCTGGTCCTGGTCCTGGTCCCGCTGGCCGGCCTGTTGCCCGGCAGCATCGGCAAGCACGTCTCGGCGTACCTGCCGACCAATGCCGGCCAGCAGATCATGCAGATCTATCCTAAGGATCAGATCCTCACCGCCTGGCAGGGCTTCGGCATCTTCGCGCTGTGGACCGCCGTGCTGCTGATCCTGGCCGGCTGGCTCCTGGTGAAGCGCGACGCGTAACGCTGGGACTTAGCGGGCGCTGAACCTGAGGCGTTGACCGCCAGTCCGGTCATATCTGAATACAGCTTCACTCAACCGGATGCCCCGAATGGCCGTGTTCTGCCGTTCGGGGCATCGCGGCGTCCCACGTCCGGATCAGGGCTCTGGATTGTCTTCGCTACCGGCGCCGGAACCGCGCGTTCCAACACGGCGTGTGCCAGTGCCGTCTGTCGTCGAGCCCGCCGCCGCCGTGCCACGGCGCCTGGTCGGTGTCGGCCGGCCAGGCCACCAGGTGCGGCATTCCGGGCCGGATCTCCTGGTCACAGCCCGGGCAGCGGTATGTCTTCGCGCTGCTCGCCCCGGTCACCGAGCGCACGATCCACTCGCCGTCGCGCGAGGACTCGACGTGCTGGTACCCGAACGCCTTCTCCACATCGCGCGGCTCGGGCCGGCCCGACGACCGGCCGCCGCCCGTGCCGGGCTTCTTCCTGGGGCTCACCCCTCCAGGTTACCGACTCGTCCGTTCTGTCCCGGCCGGCCGCTGTGTCCAGTCACCGCTTCCGGCCACTGTGTCCAGCTGCCGCGGCCAGTCACCCCGTCCAGTCACCGCGTCCGGCCACTCACCTGCCGTGGTCGCGAAAGCCCTTGCCCGTCTTGCGTCCGAGATACCCGGCCGTGACCAGGTGCTCCAGTAGCGGCGCGGGGGCGAACCCCGGCTCGCGGAACTCCAGATACAGTGCCCGCTCGATGGCCAGCGCGACGTCGAGGCCGACCACGTCCAGCAGCTCGAACGGCCCCATCGGGTAGCCGCAGCCGAGCTTCATCGCGGTGTCGATCCCGTCGGCGGTCGCGTAGTGCGCCTGCAGCATCTTGACCGCGTCGTTGAGATACGGGAACAGCAGGGCATTGACGATGAAGCCGGACCGGTCGCCGCAGTCCACCGCGTGTTTGCCGAGCCTGCCGCAGACCTCGTGCACTGTCGCCAGCACGTCCTCGGCGGTCGCGACCGTGCGCACCACCTCGACCAGTTGCATCACCGGCGCCGGGTTGAAGAAGTGCACGCCGACCACGTCGCGCGGCCGGCCGCTGGCCATCGCGCAGTCGATCACGGGCAGGCCGCTGGTCGTGGTGGCCAGCACCGCGCCGGGCTTGCACACCGCGTCCAGCGTCTCGAACAGCGTCGTCTTCACCGCCAGGTCCTCGACCACCGCCTCGACCACCAGGTCGCAGTCGCCCGCGTCGGCGATCGCGGCACTCGACCTCAGCCGGCCCAGCGCCGCGTCCCGCTCGTGCGCATCCAGTTTCCCCTTTTCCACGGCCCGGACCAGCGACTTCTCGATCGCTGCGCGCGCCGCGAGCGCCTTCTCCTCACTGCGCGCGATCTGCACCGTCGCGTATCCGGACTTCGCGAACACCTCGGCGATCCCGTTCGCCATCGTCCCCGAGCCGACCACCGCGACCCGTGACACCGCCCGAGCCGGCTCGGCGAAACCGTCGCCCGGCGCCGGGGTCAGCGCGTCCGGCACGACGGCCGGCACCTCAGCCTGCTCATACGTGTAGAACCCGCGCCCGGACTTGCGGCCCAGCAGCCCGGCCGTCTTCATCTGCTTGAAGATCGGCGCCGGGGCGTGCAGCCGGTCGCGCGACTGCTTGTACATCGTGTCCAGGATCTCGTACGCGGTGTCCAGCCCGATTAGGTCGAGCAGCGCGAGCGGCCCCATCGGCAGCCGGCAACCGAGCCGCATCGCGGCGTCGATGTCCTCGCGGGTGGCGTACCTGGCCTCGAACATCGAGGCGGCGTGGTTGAGATAGCCGAACAGCAGCGCGTTCGCGATGAACCCGGCCTTGTCGCCGATGGTGACCGGCGACTTGCCCAGCCGCGCGGCCAGCGCCTCGACGTCGGCCAGCACGCCCGGGTCGGTCACCACTGTGCGCACCACCTCGACCAGCTTCATCACCGGCGCCGGGTTGAAGAAGTGCATCCCGACCACGCGGGAGGGCCGCGACGTAGCCACCGAGATCTCGGTCACCGACAGCGACGAGGTGTTCGTCGCGAAGATCGCCGACGCCGAGCAGATCCCGTCCAGCTGCCGGAACAGCGAGCGCTTGAGCTCCAGCCGCTCCGGGATCGCCTCGATCACCAGGTCCGCCTCGGCCAGCGCGGCCAGGTCCACGGTGTACGTGATCCGCTCGATCAGCGCCGCCGCGTCATCCGCCGACAGCTTGCCCTTTGCGACCGCGCGCCGAGTCGAGTGCGCGACGTGCGCCCGTCCCCGGTTCAGCGCGGCCGGGTCGATCTCGACCGCGTACACCCGCAACCCGTTGCGGGCCATGACCTCGGCGATGCCGGCGCCCATCGTGCCCAGCCCGACCACGCCGACCGTGGCGATCTCGCGCCCCATTGCGCACTCCCTGGATGTCGGTGAAGTCGCCCGCGTCCTGTCGCTGGGCGCTTGTTACCGACGAGTATTCCCACCCCGCGCCCCTTTGGCCAGTGCTCACCGCCGTCGCGAACGTCACTCCGCCCGCCAGACTGCCCCGCCAGACTGCCCTGTCAGACTCCCCCGCCAACAACCGCCAACAACCGCCTACGGCCCTACGGCCCCATTGCCATTGCCCCATACGCCGGACGGGCCGACTGGGCGCTACCGCGCACCAGCCGACCCGTCCGTCCGATCCCTCGATGTCTTCCACCGCCGCCGCCGTCCTCAGCCCTTCCCCGCGAACGCCCTCCACAGCGCCCGCAGACCTCGGACGGCGGCTCCCCGCCTTCGGTGGAGTCCGGGTGAACCCTTACTCGTCATTCACCGGCCCCATCCGTTTTCCGATCGACCACTCCCCTCCGTGCACGCTCGAAGTTCCGATTCAGGCAGTCTCAGCAGTTGCGCAATTCAGGCGACTGATTCAGCAGCTGTTCGCGTATGGACACGAACCGCCGGTAGGCTCCCGACTCCATTCCCGGCTGCCCGTCCGCCGCCGGGAAGACCGCGACGCGGTGGCAGTTCTGGAACGCCAGCCGCACGCCGAAGTGCCGCTCCAGCGCCCCGCGGATCGAGTTCGACGCCAGCGCCCGCAGCAACTGCCCGCGCTCGGCCTCGGTCGCCGGCGGCGTGGTGTTGTCGGCATACGGCCCGCCCTCCACCAGCAGCCGCGTGGACAGCTGACTGACCATCTGCCAGGCGTACGGAAGCGAAGTGCGCACGCACTCGACGAACTCCTCCTCGCCGACCTCGCCGTTCTCCGCCGCGGCCAGCAGTTCGGCCGATACGTCCAGGGACATCCGCCCACCTCGCCTTCGGTTCCAGTGCTCTTCGTGAAGCTCCTTTTGTGATGAGCCCGCCTCCCGGCGTCGCGCCCACATCACAGGAATGGCCCGCCAGGACGAGGCTCACACCTCTTGTTATGCCCTCGGCACATTCACGCCTCACCGGAGGACTGATGGTCCGTCGGCTCACTCTGTGTATCTCCACACCGCACGCGAGCCGCCGCGCGCCCCCGAACCAGCTAGGGTTTCGAACCATGCGCCTCGTCATCGCCCAGTGCAGCGTCGACTACGCCGGCCGCCTGGCGGCCCACCTGCCCACGGCCCGCCGCCTCCTGATCGTCAAGGCCGACGGCAGCGTCCTGATCCACTCCGACGGCGGCTCCTACAAGCCGCTCAACTGGATGTCGCCGCCCTGCACGCTCAAGGAAGACGAGGACGGCCGACTCTGGACGGTCACCAACAAGGCCGGCGAGCAGCTCGTGATCACCGTCGAAGAGGTCTTCCACGACTCTGAGCACAGCCTCGGCGTCGACCCCGGCCTCCAGAAGGACGGCGTCGAGTCCCACCTCCAGGAACTGCTCGCCGAACAGATCGAGACCCTGGGCAAGGGCTGGCGCCTGGTGCGCCGCGAGTTCCCCACCCCCATCGGCCCCGTCGACATCCTGTGCAAGGACGCCGAAGGCGCCACCGTCGCCGTCGAGATCAAGCGCCGAGGCGAGATCGACGGCGTAGAACAGCTCACCCGCTACCTGGACCTGCTCAACCGCGACCCCCTGCTGGCCCCCGTACGCGGCGTCTTCGCCGCCCAGGAGATCAAGCCCCAGGCCCGCGTCCTGGCCACCGACCGCGGCATCGCCTGCGCCGTCCTCGACTACGAGGTCCTCAGAGGCATGGACGACCCAAGCCTTCGGCTCTTTTAGCCGCCCGCCCCCGGGGCACCGCGTCCCCGTACACAAGACGGCCGGACAGGCGAGAGAGGGTCACAGGGGTCTGCGACGGGTATCCGGCATCGATCGCATGGCCGCGAAACCCACAGCCACACACGGCGCCGGATCGTCACAGGTCGCGGAGACATCCTAAGCCGAGAGCGGCGACCGCAAGGGGACCGGACGCATATGCAGGAGACGCCGCGGACCATTCGGCTCGCTCGGGATGCGGATAACGGTCTGTCCAAAAGCGTGATGTCCAAAAGCGTGATGTCAAAAGCGTGCCGATGCCATATGTATCAGGGTGCTCAACTGGCACCTCTTATTCGTGCGGCCATCGCTGGGGGGGGGTTTGGCCATCCGAGGCGCGGGGTGCGCCGCATGTACCTTGGGAGTCCTGGGCGTGGAACACACCAACGGTGGCGTCGGCGTGGGCG
>JBOHCW010000464.1:0-4253 GCA_050725375.1 Actinocrinis sp.
GTCCTCGGCGCCGGTGAACTTGAGCGTGACGCTCTGTCCGGCGTACGCGGCCAGGTTGAAGCTGTGCTGCGTGTAGCCGGTGTTGTGGTTGAGGTTGGAGTAGGTCGCCAACGTGGCCAGCACCGTGCCGGATGAGTTGAGGACCTGCACCGTCAGCTTGTCGTAGACGGTGCTCGTGGTGGTCTCGGCGGTGTCGATGTGCAGCCAGAACCCGAGGCTGTAGCTCGCGCAACCGCTCGGCAGCGACACGATCTGCGAGAGCGTGTCAGTGTGCGTACTGCCGTAGCCGTCCATCCACGCGTCCCAGGTGCCGCCGTGCGGCGGCTCGCCGCTGTTGTTGCTCACCACGCCGGACGATGCGGTCCACGGTGCTGCCGCTCCGGTCTCGAAGCCGGGGTTGCCCAGCAGTTGGGCCGCGCTGCAGCCGCCGCTGCCCGAGCCGAACTGGATGTCCAGCACCGAGTGCAGCTCGATGGCGTTGGGCGCGACGCCGGTCTGGCCGTGCGCGAAGTCGAAGAATCCGACGCCGGTGACGGTGACCGGCACGTTCGCGGTCTTGAACGAGGTGGACACGGTGTACTTCGCGTCGAACTCGCCGCGCGCCTTGGTCACGCTGGAGGCCAGCGGGCTGGTCGAGCCGACGCAATTCGGATCGGGGATCTCGGCGATCATCGTGTGCCCGGAGCCGTCGGACAACACCAGGTGGTAGTCCGAGTCGGCCTCCAGCTTGTACTCGGTCAACGTCGCCTGCACGCGGAAGACAGTGGTCTCGGTCGGCTGCACCCGGTTGTTCGAGGGCAGGCTGCTCGGCGCGGGAAGCGAGGCCAGCGACGCGATCGTGGTGTTCGTGGTCGAGTTCAGGTTGATCAGGGCTCTGTCGGCATCGGTGCCGGTCTTGACCGACCACCGCTCCACCCCGCAGCTTCCGGTGGTGGCGGCCGGGGCGAACACGACTGCCTCGTGCTCCTCCTCGTCCGGCTGGCCCGGATGCTGGAGGCTCGCGCCACCCACCGCCGCGCCGATCGCCACCGCGCCGACGGCGAGCAGCAGCGAGAGCGGCCTGATCCGTGCACTGATACGCATTCGACTGGTTCCGGGCATGCCAGGATCTCCCCACGCGTGACGGGCGCACACGCCCGGCGACCCGACCCGAGACGGGACGCCGGCCCGAAATGGCGTATGCGTGAAGGAATACCCGGCATGTACCCGTATTCACCGAACGCTGACACACGCGCAGATGAACGGTTCGGCTCGCCTTCGGCGACGCAGCGTTCTGGCTGCGGTGTGACGGGTCAGGTCCGCCACAGGCGTGTGGCGAGTCGCAGGTGTCAGCGGCTTGGGGCCCCGCCGCAGCGCTGAGCAACGGCACGGTACGGGCCCTGACACGCTGTCTCCGGTCCCGGCGTGACCGGCCGCCCAGTGGGTCATGGCGGCCGTGCCAAATAGTGCCGAGATCGAATTGGCCACGTCATGAACGGGGGCTGTCGCGCTAGCCTCCCCTCCGGAGCACATACGTCTCCGTGCGCCGCTACACCCACAGCGGCGTCCGTCTAGGGGAGGGATACCTCTATATGAGTATGCAGTCACGTCACAGGCTGTTGCCGATCGCGGCGGCCTGTGCCGCGATGGCGACCCTGATCGGGACGCAGGGCAGCGCGGCGGCCTCCGCGGGCGCGGCGCACCCGCGCCCGCAGGCGGTCAGGCTGCCCGCACAGAACGGAACGGTGCACGCGAACGCGGTGGCCGGGCCGCCCGGGAACGATGGCGGGGACGACGACCCGACCTCGGCCGACCAGCAGTACTTCCAGGCCCGCAGCGCGCCCGGAATCGTCGCGCCCGGCGCGTACGGAGCGGCCTTCGCGCAGTTGCAGTCGATGGATTCCACCGGCGGCAACTGGAAACAGGTCACCAACAAGGTGTTCAATTCGGACGACCCGGTCTACCGCGACCTCGACTCCAACTCGTCGGCCGGCTCCGGCAACGTTACCGGACGGATGACCGGCCTGGCCGCCGACAACGAAGGGCACGTCTACGCGGGCGGGGCGAACGGCGGGGTGTGGCGCTCCTCCGTCGGCGGCGGCTCGTGGACGCCGATCTCCGACAAGCTGCCCTCGGCCTCGACCGGCGACCTCGAACTCGACGCACAGGGCCGGCTCTGGCTGGCCACCGGCGAGGCGGGCACCTCCGGCGACGCCTACACCGGATCAGGGGTCTACGTGCTGCGCGATCCCGAGCGCGGGACGTTCTCGCCGCGCGACCGCGTCGGAGGCTCCGAACTGGAGTCCACCAGCATCCGCAAGCTGCGCGTCATCGGCAACTCGGTCTGGGCCGCGACCACCCGCGGTGTGTGGACCCACTCCGTGACGAACCTGCGCGGTCCGTGGACCCTCGCGTTCGCACCCAACCCGGCGTACCTGCCCGGCGGGTCGCTGGCCTCTGACCCGCACGCGGCCTACAAGAACATCGCCAACGACATCGCCGCGGACCCGAAGAACCCGTCGAAGGTCATCCTCGCGATCGGCTGGCGTAGCGGCGACACCTACAACGGCTTCTACACCCGGGTGAACGGCGTCTGGACCCGCATCACCGCCTCGCTCGGCGACCTGCCCACGGCTGCCGCGAACGTCGGCGCCGTCACCTTCGCCCGCTCGGCCGACGGCTCCAAGTACTACGCGATCGACCAGGACCCGGCCACGATCTCCAGCCCGAGCAGCACGCTGCGCGGCATCTACGTCTCCGCGAGCGGCTCGCCGTTCGGGCCGTGGACCCTGGTGGCCGACTCGGCCAAGCTCGAGGCGTCCGGCTCCGCGCTGACCGGTTCGACCTACAACCCGGGCGTGCAGGCCTGGTACAACCAGTTCCTTCAGGTCGACCCGAACGACCCGAAGCACCTCTACGCCGGCCTCGAAGAGGTCTACGAGTCGCACGACGGCGGCGCCACCTGGCAGACCGTCGGACCGTACTGGAACTTCGGCTTCGCCTGCTGGTCGATCAACCCGGCCGAGCAGTCCGGCACCTGCTCCCAGACAACGCACTCCGACCAGCATGCCGTCGCGATCGGCAGTTACCACGGCAAGAGCTTCGTCTACGTCGGCAACGACGGCGGCGTCTACAAGCGACCGCTGAAGGGCTCCGTCGACGCCAGCGGCCACGGCACCGACTGGCAGTCGCTCAACGACGGGACGATCGACACGCTGCAGTACTACTCGGTCGGCGTCGGCAAGGACACCGCGACCGCCGGGGTCGACGTCTCCGGCGGCCTGCAGGACAACGGCCAGTCGATCCTGCGCCCCGGAGACACCGTGATGGGCTCGAACTTCGGCGGCGACGGTGGCGACACCCTCGTCGACCCGGCCAACGGCTGCAACATCGCCGAGGAGTACACCAACCTCGCCATCTGGGTGACCAACGACTGCGGCGCCAACGTGAGCACGGATCCGTCCACCGCGACCGAGTACTCGGTTCCGCCGAACGACGGGGTGACCGGTAACGCCCGGTTCACCGCGCCGTTCACCGCGGACACGAAGAACCCGTCGGTGTGGGTCGCCGGCGGCGAGCACGTCGCGGTGCAGACGAAGGGATACGCGATCCGCGCCACCTCGGACTGGACCGACGTGTACGACCTGGGGGCCGGCAACCAGGCCACCGCGGTCGCGGACTCCGGCGGCAGGATCTACGCGGCCTGGTGCGGCTCCGGCTGCAACAGCCCCGGCTTTACCCGCGGCATCGCGGTCGGCAACGCGGACGGCACCGGCTGGCACCAGTTGAACCTGCCGGCCGACGGCACCGTGCCCAACCGCTACCTGTCCGGGCTGCAAATCGACCCGCACAACTCGAACCACGTGTTCGTCGCGGTCAACGGGTTCTCCCGCAAGTGGACGGAAGGCCCCGGCGCGGGCGTCGGGCACATCTTCGAGAGCTGGGACGGCGGGGTCACCTGGCGCGACATCTCCAAGAACCTGCCCGACGTGCCCGCCAACGCGGTGAAGCTGACGCCGAGCGGCGGCCTGGTGCTGGCCACCGACCTGGCGGTGTTCTACCGCGCTGCGCACAGCAGCGAGTGGAAGGTGCTCGGCGAGAACCTGCCGCTCAACGCGACGCTGGACCTCACGATCGGTCCGGACGGCAAGGTCTACGCGGCGACGCACGGCCGGGGCATCTGGTCGCTGCCCGTGCCGAGCCGTCGAGGCAAGTACTGATCGCAGCCGAGATCGGCCGGTGAGGCTGATCGAAAGGCGCTGATCGGGAGGCGC
>JBOHCW010000465.1:0-5579 GCA_050725375.1 Actinocrinis sp.
CCCCCGCACAGAACACCGAGGCCTACCGCGACTTCACCTCCCAGCGCGCACAGATCCTCAACCAGTCGCCCGAACTGCGCGACTGCTAGGACCCGAGCCGGCCATGCGTCTGGGCGCGCCGAAGAACTCAACCCTGGCAGACACCGCCCGGATCAAGGCCGCAACCCGCCAGCTGCCGGACCAGGACCAGGACCAGGACGCCAGCGTCCTGGTCCAGCAGCCTGCCTGTAGCGAACCGGGCCGCCCGCCGGGGCAGAGGGTCATCGCCGTGCTCGCCGACGACGGCAGCCGCAGCGCTATCTAGAGACTGCACCGGCCCGCCGCCGAGATCGACGAGCCCGCGCTGGCCGACCCGGCACCGGTCGCCCAGACCTTCTTCATGGACGACGAGATCGCCTCCCAGCTGCGCCTGGACGCCATCGTCACCCTGGTGGACGCCGCGCACGTGCGACCTCGCACAGGTCCTGGATGTGCGCGCCTTCGACCTCGAACACGTCGAAACGGCACGCAGCAGCCCTGTCCGCGCCACGGAACCGGGTCGAGCTGACCGTGTCCATCAGTTCCCATCTACACCGCCGCCAGAAGCAACCCGCCCTCGTCGCGGCCTTGTTCAGCAAGGACGAAGTCCGCTACGCAGCAGCCTGCGAACAGGACATTTACGTTACGGTCAATAAGACGATCGGGCGGATTGAGACTTCTCGGTCGGGCCGCGGCGAGGTTCCAGTTGTCCTCCATCTGCAGGTAGCCGGGGCATCGCGGCGGCGCAGGACCCGGTGACGAGCGGCGCATTCCGGCGCGGCTTATCGTAGATCTATGTCGCTCGTTCCGTGTTGGGCGCTGCTGTCCTCGGGGACAGCCCCCGTCCTGATGATCGGCGGTTGGACGGCCGCAACAGCCGTCCAACCCACGTACTACGACCCGCTCACCCAGACCATCAGCGCGCTTGCTGCCTACGGCGCGACGGACCGGTGGCTGATGACGGCGGTGTTCGCCGTGGTGGGCGCGTGCTACTTCGTCACCGCTTATGGGTTCAAACGGGTCCGCCCGGCCGGGCGGATGGCTTTGCTCCTGGGTGGCACCTGCGCGATCGCGGTCTCCCTCAGCCCTGAGCCCAACGGCGGCAGCACGACGCTGCAGCACGTCGCGGCTGCCGGCGTGGGCTTCGCGACGCTCGCGATCTGGCCGTGCCTGGCCATGGAACGCGGCCCGACAGTGCCCTGGCCGCTGCGGCCGGCTATCTCAACCGGGTACACCGCGCTCGTGCTCGCGAGCTCAGCCTGGTTCCTGGTCGAACTGCACGGTCACGGCGACGCCGGCGTCGCCGAGCGCGTCGTGACGGGCCTTCAGGCGCTGTGGCCGGTGGTCGTCGCCGCCGGTCTTCGGCTCTCCCCCGGTGAACAGGACCGCGAGCAGGCCGACGCCGAAGCCGGCCAGCGCGGCGATCGGCAAGCCTGCGCCTGGCGCGAAGCCATCGACGGCGAGCGTCGCCAGGCCCTGTGCAGCGGCGGCGATGCCGACCAGCAGCAGGAGCGGTGACCACCATCCGGTGCGCCCGAGTCCGCCGGGCAGGCGCAGCATGGGCCGCTGCGCCCAGGTGACGGCCGCGACCAGCGGCACGAGCACGGCGGTCAGCAAGACGAACCAGAGCGGCCGCAGCTCCCACCAGTGCGCGCTGCCGATGCCAGGCTGCGGCAACACCCCGGTGACGTAAAACGCCGCGGCGATGACGACCACGGGCACGAAGTGCCACAGGTACACGTTCATGACCACGCTGTTCAAGCGCTTGACCCGCCGCCAAAGACGCGGCTTGGCCAGCGCCCGGGAGACCCGTGGCTCGGCCGCCAGGGCGAGACCGGACTGGGCCGCGGCGAACGCCAGCAGCGCGATCGAGGGCGGGTTCGTGTTGCCGGACCCGACCATGTCGACCTTGTAAGCCCCCGAGGCCACCAGACCCGCCAGCAGCGCCAGCCCGACCGCGGCCATCGCGTACGGGCGCCAGCGAGGCGACGTCAGCGTGCGGTCAAGCCACGCGAAGCCCCACTGATGGATGGCGCCCCACACGAACACGTAGTTGGCGTAGCCGACGAAGTGCAGGTCCGGGGCGGTCTTGAGGACCTCGACGAACGCGGCGGCCACGGCCATCGCGGCGGGCACCGCCAGGCCCCAGCGCCGGTGCGCGGCCAGCAGTACCGGCGTGAGTGCGTTGAGCAGCAGGTAGACAGGCAGGAACCACAGGTGCAGGGCCACCAGCCAGGCTATTTCGGTGAGCTCTGCTTGGGGCACGCCCGCCCGCTGCGCGATCGCGACCGCGACGACCGCCACCAGGATGTACGCCGCGGTCGGCCACAGCAGCCGCATGACCCTGTCGCGCACCCACCGGGTCCAGCCCTGCCCTTCCGCGTGGTGCAAGCTCCAGGATCCGGCGTTGACGTAGCCGCCGACCAGGAAGAACACCGGCATCACCTGGAGCCCCCAGGTGACCCAGCGTCCCCAGTTGATGTAGTCGATCGCGTCGAGGCCGGACAACTGCCCGTGCCGGTAGCTGACCGCGGCGAGCAGCCAGTGACCGTAGACGACCCCGCTGATCGCCAAGACTCGCAGCAGGTCCGCGTAGCGATTGCGCGTCACGTCGCCAACCACGGCTCTCCGGCCGGGTGTGCCCGCGCAACCACCATTCCACCAGGTCGCGTCGGCTTCTCGCTCCCGCAGACCCCTACGTGCCTCTCATGCCACCCAGATGGTGTCAAAAGTCGACCCACTATCGCCTGGCCTGAAAAGAACCTTGACGAGCTGAAGTGGGTCTACCCCCGTCTGAGGCGGTTCAGCGCCCGGGTCGAAGAGGCCCTGCCGGAGGGTGACCGGCAGGGCCCTGAACCTCGTTGCTCAGCCTGACGCGGGACCGGTCAAGACGATGTGGTGCCCAGCAGCTTCAGCCCGCCGCGCGCTGGCTGCGCCCGCGCCGCCGCGGCCAGCGCGGCCACCGCGTCATCGTCGAGCAGCTCGGACAGATCGACGCTCGCACCGGACTCGGGCGCCTCGACGGCGGGCTGGCTGGTCCGCGTGGTCGGCATGCTCACGGCTTTCACCATCTCCGGGCATTGCACTTCAAGGGCTGTGATAGTCATGGGAATCCCCCACTCTTCCGGGTATCCCACCTTTTCCGACACACTCCCCGATCGGGCGACACGCGTCCGCCGGGAACGGCTCGTCGCGCGCCGCCTGGTGCGGTGCGTCCTTGACGTGCAGGTACCCGAGCAGGTGCGCCCCGTCGCGCACCGGGAAACGGGAGTACCCAGTGCGCGCGGACAACCGCTCCAGCCCCTCGGGTGTTATCTGCGGGTCGGCGCAGACCATCTCGTCGAGCGGGCGCAGCACCGTGCACGCCCGGCACAAGCTGGCCCACCAATTACCGCTGCTGGCCTTCCGCCCAGCTGACGGCGGCAACGCGCGGCCGAACGACCAGCGGCCAACCACCGGCAGTGCCGACCCGAGTCAACCGTGACGATCGTCACCGCATCCACCGCGCGCGGCAGCGGGCAGCCGTCGGCGCAGACGCCGCGCGAAGGTCGTGACGGCGCCATCGAGATGCCGAAGCGTGCGATGCCCGTCGGCCCGTTCAGCCTGTGGCGCTGGCCGTCGGGGTCGGCGATGCGCTGGCCCAGGGGCTCGGGGTGGCCGAGCCGTACGCCTTGGTGACCGCGGCCTGGAACGCGGTGTCGATGGCGGTGGTGTTCGCGCCCTGGCCGTCGGAGCGGGTGTTGGCGGTCAGTCCGGCGGTGGAGGAGGCCGAGAACAGCTGGGTGTTGGTCAGCGTGGCGCCCGCGACGATCACGGTGGGGGTGCCCTGCAGGCCCAGAGTGTTGAAGTCGGCCCAGTTCTGGTCGACGAAGCCGCCGTACTTCACGCCCTTCACGCAGGACTCGAACGTCGCGGTGTCCAGGCCGGGGACCTTCTTGGCCAGGGTGATCAGCGCCAAGGGGTCGGAGAACGGGTCGCTGGTCTCGGCGGGCTGGTTGTCGTAGAGCACGTCGTGGTAGGCGTCGAACATTCCTGCCTGCTGGGCGCAGGCCAGCGCGCTGCCGCCGGTGCGCGAGCCGGTCGCGTTCTGCCCGGACGCCGCGTCGTTCACGTCGATCAGCTTGACCAGGTGGAACATGACGCGCACCTCGCCGGCGTCCACGTACTTCTTGTACACCTGCCGGGCGCCGAGCTCGAAGATGTCGCAGAACGGGCAGCGCACGTCCTCGAACACGGTCACCGTCACCTTCGCGTCCGGCGAACCGTACGCGATCGCGGTGGGCTTGCTCGTGTTGGTCTTGGCGTTCACGCCCTGGTCGATCACCGATCCGTTCGGAGCCGCGAACGGCGCCGAAGACGAGGACTTCGACGCCTTCACCGCCACCCCGATGCCCACCACCGCGGCGATCACCACCAGCACGATCGCAGCTGTGATCCACTGGCGTCGCCGGCGCTGCTGCTGCTGTTGGCGTGCCCGCTCAGCCGCGGCCCGCTCGCGCGCGACGCGCTTGGCGGCCTGGTTCTTCTGGCTCATCGGCTGGTCCTCACCCTGCGCGGCGACGGTCGGTGACGGCGGCGGCGTGCGTGCGCCGGCGCCCGGTCAGCGAGTCTAACCGCGCACCGGCGGTTCGGAACCCAGCAGCCACCGGTCAGCCGACAGCGGCGAACGCGGCCACCTGAGCAGCCATAGCGCAGGCGCCAGGTAGAGCAGGTCGCGCAAGACGTCAAGCGTGTACCGGGTGTGCCCTGCCTGCGCCGTGCTCGCGATCCCGCCGCAGCCGCAGTTGATCGCGATACCGCGGGCGCCGAGCGAGATGATGCCGCCGATGTAGACCAGCCGCAGGACCGCGGACAGCCCGGCGACCAGCCGGGTGCCCCACCCTGCCAGCACCAGCAGGCCCAGGGCCAGCTCCAGGTACGGCTGCACCATCCCGAACGTGTTGGCCAGGCCCGCCGGCAGGATCCGGTACTGACGCACCGCCAGACCCAGCGCGTCGCTCGAATAGGACAGCTTCGGCACGCTGTAATACAGCCACATCACGCCCAGGCCCACTCGCGCGACCACACTGAGCCACGGCTGCGTCGCGGCCCACCCGACCCTCGACCGCGCGCTTCGGACCGTGCTCGCATCGTCCGGCGCCCCGACGCTGTCGGCCTCGCTCATCGTCCACACCGCCGCATGCTGTCCACGGCAGCACAGCCTAGCCGCCCGGCGCCCGTCACGGCCCACCGGGCAGCGCGGTCCGTCGACGTGAAAACCGGCCGCTTCGGTAGGCGGGCACCTGCCATGCGCGCATCGCGCAGTGGAGGGGGCGCACGGCCTTTGACCCCGAAGCCCAGTGCCGTAGACGGCTCTGCCACGATGGCGGGGTCATGAATGTGGGGCCGGTGCTTCGTTCGGTACGCGCTGCGGTGTTCGCCGCGGTGTGCGTGACGCTGTCGCTGGCCGGGCACGCGTGGATGTCAGGACACGGCGTCGCACCGTGGGCCATACCGGTCGCGGCGACGGCGGTGTTCGCCGGCGCGTATCTGTTCGCGGGGCGCCGGCGCGGCCTGGCCTC
>JBOHCW010000466.1:0-3543 GCA_050725375.1 Actinocrinis sp.
GGCCCACGCCCACGGCGACCAAGGTGACGGCGCCCGCACACGCGCAGACCGGCCAGAACTTCCTGCTGTCGGCCCGCGTGGTGCTGGCGAAGGGGCCGACCGCTCCGGTCACGGATCCGCCGACGAATCAGCAGGCGAAGGACGGCCCCGGGGCCGGCAAGGGCGGGAAGGACGGCAAGGGCCGGGGGCACCGCCGCCCGGGCGAGACCGGGGAGATGACCTTCGTCATCGACGGCAAGGCCCTCGACCCGGTCAAGGTCACGCACGGCCGGGCGCTGGAGAAGCTGGAACTGCCGGCGGGCGACCACACGGCCGCCGCTTCGTACGGCGGCGACGGCAACTACAGCCCCAGCGAGTCTGCGCCGGTCACCTTCACGGTGAGCTGACGGCGCGTCGGCCGGTGGCGATCCGCGCGGCTCCACGTCTCCCGTGGGCGACGATGCCAAGCCGCTGAGGTCGCCGTCGAGCCGCCTGCACGGGGCGGGACGGCCGCTCGCCCCGCGTAGGCGGTGCCACGTCTGATCGGACTGGCGCGTGCGACGAGACAAGCCAGGGTGACCAGGCACAGCAGTGCAATCGAACTAGCGAGTGCGATCGCATAGGTACGCGCGATCGAACACGTACACATGATTGGACCAGACGCTATTGGACCAGACGCTGTCCGAACACGCGCTGGCGCCGCGCGCCGCTACCAACTGGTGTGCAGCGGCTTGCCCTCGCTGAAGCCGGCCGCGCTCTGCACGCCGACGACGGCCCGATCGTGGAACTGTTCGAGCGAATGCGCTCCCGCATAGGTGCAGGAGGAGCGGACGCCCGCCACGATCGCGTCGATCAGGTCCTCGACGCCGGGGCGCTGCTGGTCGAGATACATGCGGGAGGCGGAGATGCCTTCCTCGAAGATCGCCTTACGGGCCTGCTGGAAAGGAGAGTCGTCGGCGGTGCGCAACCGCACCGCGCGGGCTGAGGCCATGCCGAAGTTGACCTTGTAGGGGCGGCCGTCGCCGTCGTGCTGCAGGTCGCCCGGAGACTCGTACGTGCCGGCGAACCAGGAGCCGACCATCACGTTCGAGGCGCCGGCGGCCAGGGCGAGCGCGACGTCGCGCGGGTGGCGCACCCCGCCGTCGGCCCCGACGTGCCTACCGAGCGAGCGGGCTTCGTCGGCGCACTCCATGACCGCGGAGAACTGGGGACGGCCGACGCCGGTCATCATGCGGGTCGTGCACATGGCGCCCGGGCCCACACCGACCTTGACGATGTCGGCGCCGGCGGAGACCAGGTCGCGAACGCCGCCCGGGGAGACCACGTTGCCGGCCGCGATCGGGACCCGCGGGTCGAGGGCCCGGACGGCGGACAGCACCGTGAGCATCTTGTCCTGGTGGCCGTGCGCGGTGTCGACGACCAGTACGTCGACTCCTGCGTCGAGCAGCGCCTTGGCGCGTCCGATCGCGTCGCCGTTGATGCCGATCGCCGCCGAGATGCGCAGCCGGCCGGAGGCGTCGAGGGCGGGGGTGTACAGGGTCGCACGCAGCGCGGCCTGTCGGGTGAGCAGTCCGGCGAGTCGACCGGACGCGGACACGACCGGCGCGAGCCGGTGGTGTCCCTCGCTGAGCCGGTTGAACGCCTCTTCCGGCTCGATGCCGCCCGGCAGGGTGAGCGGGTCGCGGGACATGACCTGGCTCAGCTGGGTGAACCGGTCGACGGCGGCGCAGTCGGCCTCGGTCACGACGCCGACCGGGCAGCCGTCCTCGACCACCACGGCGGCGCCGTGTGCCCGCTTCGGCAGCAGATTGAGCAGGTCGCCGACCGTGTCGGTGGGACGCACGGTGATCGGGGTGTCGTAGACCGGGTGGCGGGCCTTGACCCAGTCGATCACCTCGGTGACCACGTCCAGCGGGATGTCCTGCGGGATGACCACCAGACCGCCGCGCCGTGCGACGGTCTCGGCCATCCGGCGGCCGGCCACGGCCGTCATGTTCGCGACGACGAGAGGAATGGTGGTGCCGGTGCCGTCTGGCGTCCTGAGGTCGACGCCCAGCCGCGATCCGACGTCGGATCGGGCGGGGACCATGAAGACGTCGTCGTAGGTCAGGTCGTACGGGGGCGTCAAGTCATTCAGGAAGCGCACGTGACGGCAGTCTACCGGTCGGCGGTGGAGCCGGCTTCCAGCCGCGCCGCCTCGCGGGCGGGGACCCATTCGCCGTCGCCGGAGTACCGGCGCAGGATCCGCGCGGGAACGCCGCCGACGACGCAGTGGTCGGGGATCGAGCCGCGCACCACGGAGCCGGCCGCGACGACGACGTTGCGTCCGATGGCGGTGCCGGGCAGCACGACCGCGCCGGTGCCGAGCCAGGAGCCCGCGCCGATGGAGACGGGGGCGTTGACCGGCCACTGCTTGCCGATCGGCACTTCCGGGTCGCTGTAGCCGTGGTTCTGATCGGTGATGTAGACGTACGGCCCGGTGTACACGTCGTCGCCGATCTCGATCGACTGGTGGCCGATGACGTGGCTGCCGCGCCCGAGCACGACGCCGCTGCCGATCCGCACGATCGGCTCGGGGCCGAGGTCGCGTTCGGGCACGAAGCCCGCGGACAGGGTCACGTGCGGCCCGACGAGGGTGAAGTGGCCGATCGAGATCCAGCGCTCGCCCAGCAGCGTGCCGGGCGGGAACGCGATGGCGGTGCCCTCGCCGAATGCGGCGAACCGGCGCCCGGCGCGGCTCGCCGCGGTGATCCGGCCGACCTCGCCGACCTTGTGCCACGCCGCGAGCACGGCCCGGTTGCCGAGTTCGGACCACCAACCCCGCTTCGCCATGGCAGACACCGTAGGCGATGCGGACAACTGGAACTAAAGGCGGACCGATTGTAAGGATGCGACCACAAGAAGTGGCGAGTACGCGGTCACGGTAACGACGGCTGCGGTACAGGCGGCAGTGCAGGGCTGGAGTACAGGGCTGGAGTACGAGGCTGTAGCGCAGGGGTACAGTGCGGGGCCGCCGCAGTGCAGTGACGCAGTGTGACGCTCGGGTGCGGGCTCGGTCGGGCTCGGTCGGGCGCAGATTCCGGCCGGGGGCTCGCAGCGCACTGTCCGAAGATGCAGTTATTTCGTCACAGGCCGACCATCCGGATACGAAGATGCCCCGGACGACGGTCGCAGACCCTAGACTTCTGCACCGCGATGGCGCTGTTGACCGCCGTCGGAACACGACCGGACGCGGCGATGCCGGAAGCCGTGTCAGACGGGTGCCGTACCACGGCCGCGTCGGCGGCAAGGTCATGGGGAGGCGAAACGCAGTGCACATATCCGAGATGGACCTGGTTATCCGGGTACTGGTCGGCTGGGGGCTGACGTTCGTGCTCGGATTCGAGCGTGCGGTGCGCGGGGCGCCGGCCGGCGACCGGACGTTCTCGCTCATCGGTGCGGGCACGGCGTTGATCGGCACGCTCTCGCTCTCGTCGCCGTCGGTGCTCGGCGGCGCGGTGACCGGGATCGGGTTCATCGGCGGCGGGCTGTGCTTCCGGCAGGCCGCGCAGGACCGGGAGATCC
>JBOHCW010000467.1:0-6994 GCA_050725375.1 Actinocrinis sp.
GCGGCCAGGACGGGCCGGACGCGGACGACGGCGCGCTGCACGAGCCCACAGAGGGCTCAACGGCCGCGCAGCAGTCCGCGGACACCGATGGCGCCGGGGACGACGGCGGCGAGCCGCCGGACCAGGACGAGGGCGGCGAGGACGTACGCCGCGGCGTGCCGGTCACCACCGGAATCGGCTGCGCGGCGCTGCTCCTGCCGGTCCTGGCGGTGATCGGCGCGGTCGTGTGCTTCGCGGCCGGGATCCTGTCGGCCGCGAGCGGCTGTTCCCCGAACGGCTCAGCGCTGTGCTCGTCCAGCGGCCCGTGGATCGCCTTCGCGCTGCCGCTGTTCGTCGCCCCGCTGATCGCGGCCGCCACGGCGATCACCGCGGTGCTGGTGCGCCGGCACCGCTCGACCTGGCTGGCGGTCGGCTACGGCGTGGTGTTCGTCAGCATCATCGTCGGCCTCGCGGTCGCCTCGACCGGGTCGAACTGACCGGCGAGCGTATGCGTGCCCTGGCACGGATCACGGCAGCAACAGGTTGACGTCGCCGAATTCGTGCCAGAGGTAGTGCCCGCGGATCGCCTCCGCGTAGCAGAGGTCGAGCAGCGGACGCCCCGCGACGGCTTCGAGCATCATCAGGTGCGAGGCGCGCGGCTCGTGCCAGCCGGTGAGCAGGCCGTCCACGGCGCGCACGCCGCGCCCCGGGGTGATCACCAGATCGGTCCAGCCGTCGGCCGCGCGCACGGTCCCGTCGTCTGCGACCGCTGATTCGAGCGCGCGCACGACGGTGGTGCCGACCGCGACGACCCGGCCGCCGCTCGCGCGCACGTGCTCGACCAGGCGCGCCGTGCTGTCCGGCACCTTGAAGCGTTCGGCGTACGGGGCCTCGTGCGCCTCGGGCGAGGCGACGCCGGTGTGCAGTGTGAGCGGGGCGATCAGCACCCCGCGCGAGACCAGCGCCGTGACCAGTTCGGGGGTGAACGGACGCGCGGCGCTGGGCATCTCGCTACTGCCCGGCTCGACCGCGAACGTGGTCTGATACGCGGACAGCGGCCAGTCGCGGTCGACGTAGGAGTACCGGATCGGCCTGCCGTGCCCGGCGAGGTACGCGGCGACAGCACCCTGATCCGGTACCGTCCGCGCCCCCGGCTCGCCGCCCCTGCTCGGGAGCCGGAAGCGCGCGTACCACAGCCGCGTGGTGAACTTCCCGGTCAGCTCGATCGCGGCGGCCCCCGGCAACGCCACGATCAGGCCCGGCCGGGCCGGCGAGGTCGCCGCCGTGAACGGCGCGGTCGCAGAACCCTGCGAATGACGCAGCTCGACCAGGTAGTGCCCGCCCGCGTCCGCGCCGCCACCCTGGGCCGGCCGCGCGCCGGAGACGTGCACCGCGACCCGGCCGCCGTCCGGCAGCACGCCCGCCAACGCGGCCGGGAGCGTGCCGGAGTCGTTGACGACCAGCAGGTCGCCCGGACGCAGCACGTGCGGCAGATCGGCCGCGATGTGGTGCGACAGCTCAAGTCCGGCGCGTCTGCCGACGAGCATCCGCACCTGGTCGCGCGGCACGCCGCGCGCCTCGGACGGCGAGTGCGCGGACAGCTCGTCCGGAAGCTCGAAGTCCAAGACGGTGAACCCCGGGCCGCCGCGACCGGGCACGGCGAAGTCGATCCCTGAGATGTCCGGCTCCTCGAGGTCGCAGTCGACGCACTCGTACAGCGCGACGCTCATCAGACGCCCGCCTTCGCCAGCAGATCCGTCGCGATGTACCGTCCCGACGCCGGACGCTCACGCAGCAGCCTGAGGAACGCGGGCACCACCGCCTCCGGCAGCGGCCGGTCCGAGATGTCCTCGCCGGGGAAGGCCTCCTGGTGCATCCGGGTGCGCATGTCGCCGGGATCGACCGACCAGACGCGCAGCGCCGGCTCCTCCTCGGCCAGGATCGCCGAGGCGTGGTCCAGGGCGGCCTTGCTGGCGCCGTAACCGCCCCAGCCCGCGTACGGCTCGGCCGCCGCGTCCGAGGACACGTTGATGATCACGCCGCCGCTCTGGCGCAGCTGCGGCAGCACCAGCTGGGTCAGCGCGATCGGGCCGAGCACGTTGACCTCGAAGGTCTCCAGCAGGCCGGTCAGCGGGAAGTCGGCCAGCGCCGGCATCGGCTCCCCGTCCAGATCGTAGCCGGTCAGCGTCGAGGCGTTGTTGACCAGCAGCGCGGTGCCGCCCAGCTCGGCGGCGGCGTCGGCCAGGTCGGCGCGGTGCTCGTCGTCGACGACGCTGCCCGCGATCGCCGCGACCCGGGTGAACGCGGCCAGTTCGGCCGCCGTCGCGTCCAGGTCCGCGGCGCCGCGCGCGGTCAGCACCAGCCGCCAGCCGCCGCGGGCCAGCGAGCGGGCCAGTTCACGGCCCAGGCCGCGCGACGCGCCGGTGATCACGGCCACGGGGGCGGGCACGGCGCCGCCGTTCGCCGCCGGGTCCGGCCACGGATGGATGTCGGCCGCCGCGAAGGCGGCCCTGTCGAACTCAGAACCAGTCATGCCCCGACTCTCACCCCGCGCGGCCCGCCTCCGGATCGGTCCGGCGACCGGACCCGGGCTCGTCCATCGGTCCTAGGACCTCGGGCGGAGCAGCGGCCGATCTGCGCCCGGGCCGCGCGCGCTACCGTGGGACGGTGTCCACTTCCGCAGATCGCGCCCGCGCGCTGGCCACGCTGCACGAGCTGAGCCAGGCGGTGCTGACGATCAGCCAGCACCTGGACACCAGCGTGGCGCTGCGCCAGATCGTGCGCACCGCCCGCGAGCTGGTCGGCGCCGAGTACGCCGCGCTCGGCGTGCCGGACGGGGCCGGTTCGTTCGCGCGCTTCCTGGTCGAGGGGGTGAGCGACGCGCAGTGGGCCGCGATCGGGCCGCTGCCGCGCCAGCACGGCATGCTCTCGGTGATGCTGCACGACCCGCGACCGCAGCGGCTCAACGACATCACCGCCGACGCGCGTTTCGGCTGGTGGCCACGTGCGCACCCGCACCTGACCGCGTTCCTCGGCGTGCCGATCCGCGACTGCGACGAGATCCTCGGCGCGCTGTTCCTCGGCAACACGACCCCGCCCGGCGAGGGCCGCGGCTTCACCGACGAGGACGAGGAACTGCTCACGGTGCTGGCCGCGCACGCCGCGATCGCGCTGACCCACGCGCGGCTGTACGAGCGCGAACGCGAGCTGGCGATCAGCCAGGAGCGCACCCGGCTGGCGCGCGAGCTGCACGACGCGGTCGCGCAGAAGCTGTTCGCGCTGCGGCTCACGGCCGAGGCGGCCGGCGGGCTGGTCGAGCAGGACCCGGAGCGTGCGCGCGCGCACCTCGCGCAGATTTCCGGCCTGGCCCGCGAGGCCGCCGAGGAGCTGCGCGCGGCGGTCGGCGAACTGCGGCCCGCCGAGCTGGACGAGGACGGCCTCGCCGCGGCGATGCGCAAGCAGGTGGATGTTCTCGACCGGGCCGAACAGACGCGCGGCGGGCCGCGGGTGGTGTTCAGCGACGAGCCGATCAGTGCCCTGCCACCGGCGCACGAGCAGGTCGTGCTGCGGGTCGCGCAGGAGGCGATGCACAATGCCCTGCGACACGCCGGAGCGAAGCGGATCGAGCTGTCGCTGCGCCCCGCCGCGCACCACGGAGCGGTGCTCACCGTGACGGACGACGGCTCGGGTTTCGACCCGGGCGCGGCCACCCCGGCCCGCGGGCTCGGCCTGGTCTCGATGCGCGAGCGCGCCGACTCGGTCGGCGGCCGGGTGCGGATCAGCTCGGCGCCGGGTCAGGGCACGACGGTACGGCTGGAGGTGCCCGGTGGACGAGCGGGGTGACGGCGCCGCGCACTGCCCGCTGTCCGGCAAGATCAGCGTACTGATCGCGGACGACCATCCGATGGTGCGCGAGGGCCTGCGGGTGTTCCTCGAACTCCAGCCGGACATCGTGGTGGTCGGCGAGGCCGGCGACGGCGAACAGGCCGCGCGGCTGGCACGGGAGCTGGAGCCGGACGTGGTGCTGCTCGACCTGGTCATGCCGGGCACGGACGGGGTGGCGGCGCTGGAACTCATGGCCGAGGCCGGGGTGCGCAGCAGGGTGCTGATCGTGACCAGTTTCGGCGGGTACCGCACCGTGGTCCCGGCGATCCGGGCCGGCGCGCGCGGCTACGTGTCCAAGGACGTCGAGCCGCTGGCGCTGGCGGCGGCGATCCGCGCGGTCGCGGCCGGACACGTCCTGCTCGGGCCGGACGTCGCGGCGGCCCTGCTCGCACCGCAGGGCCCGCAGGCCGGCGCGAACGGCGACCCGCAGCTGACCGCGCGCGAACGCGAGGTGCTCGACCTGATCGCGCGCGGCCGCTCGAACCGGGAGATCGCCAGGGACCTGACGGTCTCGGAGAAGACGGTGAAGACGCACGTGAGCAGTGTGCTGATGAAACTCGGCGTGGCCGACCGGACGCAGGCCGCGCTCTGGGCGGTCCGGCATGGCTGACGGCCCGGCCGCGCAGGACCCGCCGGGGTCGCAGGGCCCGTCGACCGCGATCGGCGCGACGCGGTCGGCGTCCCCCGCTTCGCCCGCGCTTGAGAGCGCCCTGAGCGAGGCGCTGCGCGGCGAGGTCGAGTTCGGCGCCGGCACCCGCGCGGTGTACGCCACCGACTCGTCCAACTACCGGCAGGTGCCCATCGGCGTGGTCTTCCCGCGCGACGAGGCCGACGTTGTCAGCGCCCTGACGATCTGCGCACGCTTCGACGCGCCCGTACTCGGCCGCGGCGGCGGCACCTCGCTGGCCGGGCAGGGCTGCAACGAGGCGGTCGTCGTCGACTTCAGCCGGCACATGACGGCGATCGTGCACCTCGACCCGGTCGCGCGCATCGCGCGCGTGCAGCCCGGCGTCGTGCTCGACGACCTGCGGCGCGCGGCCGAGCGGCACGGCCTGACCTTCGGCCCCGACCCGGCGACGCACGCGTGGTGCACGCTCGGCGGGATGATCGGCAACAACTCCTGCGGCACGCACGCGCTGTTCGCGGGCAAGACCGTCGACAACGTCGAACGGCTGCGCGTGGTCGCCTACGGCGGGCAGCGGTACGAATTCGGGTCCTACGACGACGCCCAGTACGCCGCGCTGGTTCGCGACCGGGCGCCGGAGGCCGGCCCGCTCGGCTCGCTGCGCGAGATCGGCCGACGCGTCGGCGCCCTGGTCGAGCGGCGCTATCCGGACCTGCAGCGCCGCGTCTCGGGGTTCAACCTCGACCAGCTGGTTCCCGGCCGGCCGACGCACGTCGCACGCCTGCTGGTCGGCACCGAGTCCACCTGCGTGCTCACCACCGAGGCCACGCTGCGGCTGATCCCCAGCCCGGCGCACCGCCGCCTGGTCGTGCTCGCCTACCCCGACGTGTATCAGGCCGCGGACGCGGTACCCGGCCTGCTCGGCCTGCTGCCGGACGGCGGCCTGCTCGGCCTCGAAGGGTTCGACGCCACGCTGGTACGGCAGTCCAAGGCACGCGGGCTCAACGTCGAACACTTCCACCTGCTCCCGGACCTCGACCGCGCGCTGGCCGACGGCAGCGGCGGCTGGCTGCTGGCCGAGGTCGGCGCCGACACCCCGGCCGAGGCCGACGCCCTGACCGGCCGGTTCGTCGACGCGCTGGCGCCCGGCACGGTCCACCGCCGGATCGACGAGCCGGCCGACCAGCGCGGCGCGTGGGCGATCCGCGAATCAGGGCTCGGAGCCACCGCGCTGCGCGAGGGCGGCGGGCACAACTCGGAGGGCTGGGAGGACGCGGCCGTGCCCCCGCGCCGGCTCGGCGAGTACCTGCGCGGCATCGCGCGGTTGTGGTCCGAGTTCGGCTACGACGGCGCCTGGTACGGCCACTTCGGACAGGGCTGCGTGCACACCCGCAACAACTTCGACCTGCACACCGAGGACGGCATCGGCAAGTACCGCGCTTACGTCGAGCGCGCGGCCGACCTGGTCGCCGGGCTCGGCGGCTCGCTCTCCGGCGAGCACGGCGACGGCCAGTCGCGCGGCGAGTTGCTGGAGCGGATGTACGGACCCGAAATCGTCGAGGCGTTCCGGCAGGTCAAAGCGGTGTTCGACCCGCGCGGCCGGATGAACCCCGGCAAGGTGGTCGACCCGTACCCGCTCGACGCGAACCTGCGCTTCGGCCCCGGCTACCAGCCGCACGCGCGCACGATGTCGCCGTCGTTCTTCGCGTTCGCCGAGGACGGCGGCTCGCTGCAGCGGGCCGCCGAACGCTGCGTCGGGGTCGGCCGGTGCCGCCGCGAGGACACCGGCGTGATGTGCCCGTCCTACCGGGCGACCCGCGACGAGCGGCACTCGACGCGCGGACGCGCGAAGCTGCTGGTCGAGCTGTTCCAGGGCGAGGTCACGCCCGCGACCTGGCGCAACGAGGACGTGCGCGGGGCGCTGGAGCTGTGCCTGTCCTGCAAGGGCTGCGCCGTCGACTGTCCCACGCACGTGGACATGGCGACGTACAAGGCCGAGTTCCTGGCGCACCACTACAAGGGCCGGCTGCGCCCGCGCGAGATGTACGCGCTCGGACTGATCCCCTGGCTGACGCGCCTGGCCACGCGCGCGCCGAGCCTCGCGAACCGGGCTCTCACCGCCCCGGGAATCAGCACGCTGCTTAAGCGTTCGGCCGGAGTCACCACGCGTCGTCCCGCTCCGCAGTTCGCCGCCCGGTCCTTGCGCCGAACCGCACGCGAGCACCGCGCCGCCGGGCGCCTGGACGCACCGACGGTCGTACTCTGGCCGGACACGTTCACCGACGCGTACCGTCCGCAGCTCGCGCTGGCCTGGCGGGAGGTGCTCGAATCCGCCGGCGAATCCGTGGCCGTACCGACGGATTGGGCCTGCTGCGCCCGTCCGCTCTACGACGCCGGGATGCTCACGCTGGCTCGCAGGACGCTGCGCCACCTGCTGGACGTGCTCGATCCGTACATCGCGCGCGGCACGCCGATCGTGGTCCCGGAACCGAGCTGCCTGGCCTC
>JBOHCW010000468.1:0-3445 GCA_050725375.1 Actinocrinis sp.
GGCCCCCAGCAGCCCGGCCCGCCGTCCCCCCTGTCGCGGCATCGCGGATCTCGTTGCTCATGGACACCAGTGTCCAGTCACCGCGGCCGCCTTCCCCTCACCGCCCGCCGTGCCCCGTCACCGGGTCGGCGCGGACGACTCGGGAAGACCCAGCTGGACCGCCAGCTCCGTCAGCGCGCGGCGGCGGTACCGGTTGAGCACCAGGATGTCCGCCAGGTGCAGCACCCCGAGGATGAGCAGCACCGTGCCGATCTTCACGGACAGCGCCTCGAACAGGCCGCGGGTGTCCGCGACCGCCGGGCCGTACCGCAGCCACAGCGCGTCGAAGCCCAGGTTGACCAGGCAGAAGCCCACGACGAACAGGTGGTTGACCGCCTCGGCCAGCCGCTGGTCGCCGTGGAAGATCTCCGAGAGGAACACCAGCCCGGCCCGGCTGAAGGTGCGCCCGACCCAGACCGTCAGGGCGATGGTGATGACGAGATAGACGATGTACGTGAGAACGGTGAGGTCCATGCGGATCCCCTCCATGCCGCCCAGGGCGGCCTCGTCTGCGTGGTCCGAAACGCGGGTCCGAGCGCGGTCCGCTTCTTTTGAACACGTTCAGTTCCCGCGCTGAGCGTAGCGCTGATTCTGAACGCGTTCAAATCCCCGGCGCCACCCGGAATCTGTGATCCGCGACACCTAGCCAACCCGGTGGAGCGGCGGCATAGTTACCCGCAAGTAACACGCTCTATTGCGACCATCCGACTGGAGGCCGACAGCCATGAGCACCACTCAAGCCGCGCGATCCGCACGTGAGAACGGTCAGGGCGTGAGCACGCCGCCGACCGCCGAGTCCACCGGGACCTCGTCTTCCGAGCTGAAGGAGATCCTGGACGCGATCAACGCCGGGGACACGCCCGGCCCCGCGTTCGGCGCGCTGCCGCTGCCCGAGGCGTACCGGGCCGTCACCGTGCACGCGGACGAGACCGCGATGTTCGACGGGCTGGCCACCCGGGAGAAGGACCCGCGCCGGTCGCTGCACCTGGACCTGGTGCCGGTGCCCGAACTGGGGCCGGGCGAGGCGCTGGTGGCGGTGATGGCGAGCGCGATCAACTACAACACCGTGTGGACCTCGATCTTCGAGCCCGTGCCCACCTTCGCGTTCCTGCGCAAGTACGGGAAGCTCTCGCCGCTGACCGCCCGGCACAACCTGCCGTACCACGTCATCGGCTCGGACCTGGCCGGGGTGGTGCTGCGGACCGGGCCGGGGGTGAACAGGTGGCGGCCCGGCGACGAGGTGGTCGCGCACTGCCTGTCGGTCGAGCTGGAGGACGCCGCTGGGCACGACGACACGATGCTCGACCCGGAGCAGCGCATCTGGGGCTTCGAGACCAACTTCGGCGGACTGGCCGAGGTCGCGCTGGTCAAGACGAACCAGCTGATGCCCAAGCCGGCCCACCTGACCTGGGAGGAGGCCGCCAGTCCCGGACTGGTCAACTCGACCGCCTACCGGCAGCTGGTGTCCAAGAACGGCGCCGCGATGAAGCAGGGCGACGTGGTGTTGATCTGGGGCGCGTCCGGCGGTCTCGGCTCGTATGCCACCCAGTTCGCGCTGAACGGCGGGGCGATCCCGGTCTGCGTGGTCTCCTCGCCGCAGAAGGCTGCGATCTGCCGGTCGATGGGGGCCGAGCTGATCATCGACCGCTCGGCTGAGGGATACCGCTTCTGGGTGGACGAGGAGACGCAGGACCCGAAGGAGTGGCAGCGGTTCGGGGCGCGTATCCGGGAGCTGACGGGCGGCGAGGACCCGGACATCGTGTTCGAACATCCCGGCCGGGAGACCTTCGGCGCCTCGGTCTACGTCGCACGCCGCGGCGGGACCATCGTCACGTGTGCCTCGACCACCGGCTTCCTGCACGAGTACGACAACCGCTACCTCTGGATGAACCTCAAGCGGATCATCGGCTCGCACTTCGCCAACTACCGCGAGGCCTGGGAGGCGAACCGGTTGGTGCAGAAGGGGCGCGTGCACCCGACTCTTTCGCGCAGTTATCCGCTGGCCGAGGCCGGGCAAGCAGCTTTCGACGTCCTTCGGAATCTGCATCAGGGCAAAGTGGGCGTACTGTGTCTAGCACCGGAAGAAGGACTGGGGGTGCGTGACAGCGCACTGCGGGAGCGATATCGGAGTGCGATCGAACGCTTTCGTAACGTCTAGGGCCCCCCGGCCCGGAATCTGACAACATTGGCTGTCATGGGATATGGGCGCGTGGACGAACGGACCGGCTACGGTTCCCGCCCTCCCCAGGACGACTCTGGTGACGTACGGTTCCAGGAATACTACTCAGCGCAGCCGACCGACTCCGGTTACGTTGACCAGGATCCGCGACGAGTCTGGGCCCCGGGCCAGGACGAGGCGCCTCCCGCTGCGCCCTCCACCGGCCGGCGCGGCAGGAACGCGGACCGGGGCGACGGTCGGCCGCGCGACGATTGGGAGCAGGCGGGGCCCGAACAGAGCATGCGCGGCTATGACCGGTACGAGGTCGAGGCGACCCTCGACGAGCTCGAGGCGCACCTTCAGCGAGTGCGCACGGAGCGCGACGAGGCCGTCGCGCATGGCGAGGATCTCGGCTACCAGGTCGAGGTGCTCCGGTCCAAACTGCACGAACTGCGCCGCAACGGCTCCGGGCCGAACTACAACAACATCTCCGGCCAGGTCGAGCAGATGCTGCGCACCGCGCAGGCACAGGCCGACCAGGTGCGCGCCCAGGCGCAGCAGGAGGCCCAGCGCTTCCAGGCCGACCTCGACCAGCGCCGGATGCACCTGGAAGCCGAGCTGGCCGACCGCCGCCAGCGCGGCGAGGCCGAGGTCAACGAGTCGGTGGCCTGGGCCGAGCGGGTGCGCACCGAGGCCGACGCGATGCGCCGGCAGGCCGCCGAGCAGGCCCGCGCGCAGGTCGACACGGAGCTTCGGCAGCTGCGCGAGCAGGCCGCCAACGAGGTGCGCCAGGCGCAGGAGTACGCCCAGCAGATGCGCGCCTCGCTCCAGGCCGAGGCGCAGCAGACTGCGACCGCCGCGCGCTCGCACGCCGACCAGCTCGTCGCCAAGGCCAACGCCGACGCTCAGCGGCTCATGCAGGAGGCCAAGTCGACGGCCGACGCCGCGACCGCCCGGGCCGCCGCGCACGAGCGGGACGCCGCCGAGCAGGCCGGGTCGGCGTCCACCAGCGCGCAGAAGCTGATGACGATGGCCCAGACCGAGGCCCAGCGGGTCCGGTCCGAGGCCAACCGGCGCTCCGAGCAGCTCAAGTCGGACTCGGAGGCCGAGGCCGGCCGGGTCAAGGCCGAGGCCTCGGCCGCCGCGGCGCAGTCCGTGGCCGAGGCGACCGCGGCCGCCAACGCGCAGCGCGAGCAGGCGGCGACGGCGGTCGCCGAGGCGGAGCGTAAGACCGCTGACATGCTGGAG
>JBOHCW010000469.1:0-10856 GCA_050725375.1 Actinocrinis sp.
GAGGCGAGCCACATGGGCCTGATCGCCACGGCGCCGGTCGGCGCGACCGAGGCCACGGTGGACGCGCACAACAACGCGCGCCTGCACTACGGCTACCACTACTACGCGCCGTCGCACCTGGTCGAGCTGGCCCCGAACGCGTGGGCGAAGGCAGCGGCCTGGGGCAACTCCGGCCCGCACACCGTCGCCGGCGTGCCCGCGCCGCACCTCCTCGCCCAGCTGCCGGTGACCGACCCGGCCGGACCGCAGGTCTGATCCGGTTCCGGTCACAGCGTCAGACCGCAGATCACACAGCGTTGGCTCACAGCGCTGAGTAAGACACAGAACGAGCGCATCGGCCTCCGCGTCCTCCATCTCGGGCGCGGAGGCCGATGCGTGTCGTCTCAACCGTCTGTCGTGTTCACCACGGTCATCGCCCGTCCGGGTGGGGTGATGGCTATCGCCGGGAACTTTCACCCCGCGCAGCCGGTCAGGTACCCGGCCAGCTGCGCCGTGCCGCCGTGCCGCCGGCCTGTCCGCGTCCGCCGTTGTCGGGTTCGACGATTCGAAACTACGGTTTCGCACCGTCCGAAAACCCGCGGATCCACGCAGACCGTGACAGGAAAGGCCGCCATGACCGAGCAAACTCCGGCACGCGCGCACCAGGACCGTACGCCGTCGGGGCCGAGCCGCCGCCAATTCCTCAGTCGCGCCGCGGCCGGCACGTTCACCCTCGGACTGGGCGCGTCCGCCGCCGAACAACTACTCGCCGCGCCGGGCGCGCAGGCCGCGACGGCGTTCGGATACGGCAGCGGCGGCGGGTACTACACGGTGAACTCCGGAGGCGGCCTGACCTTCAAGATCAGCCAGTCGAACGGGGACATGACCTCGCTGGTCTACAACGGCGTCGAGCTGACCTCGCCGAGCCGCCCGTCGAACGTCGAGTCGGGACTCGGCGCCGGCGCGAGCGTGAGCGCTTCCCAGAGCGGCGACTACATCGTGGTCACCGAGTCGGTGAGCAACTGGTACGGCAGCGGCACCCTGCATCACTACTTCGTGGTGCGCAGGGGCGAGAACACCGTCTACATGGCCACCTACGTGAACTCCGCCGGCGCCGGCGAGCTGCGGTGGATCCAGTCGCTCAACCGGGCGGTGCTCACGAACATCGCGGTCCCGTCGGACATCAAGGGCGGCACCGCGATCGAGTCCACGGACATCTACCTGGTCGGCGGGCAGACCCGCTCGAAGTACTACGGCAACCGGCAGGCCAGGGACCTGAGCGTGCGCGGGGTGACCGGCAACGGGGTCGGGGTGTTCATGGACTTCGGCAACCGGGAGTCCGGCAGCGGCGGGCCGTTCTTCCGCGACATCGAGCAGCAGGGCACCTCGGATTCGATCCAGGTCTACAACTACCTGTGGTCCGGGCACAACGACACCGAGGCGCAGCGCCTGAACGTGCGCTACGGCCCGTACGCGCTGCTGGTCACCGGCGGATCGACCCCCTCGGCGCCCGACCTGAGCTTCATGGACGGCTTCGGCTTCGCCGGAACGGTCGCGGCCTCCGGGCGCGGATACGTCGTCGGCAAGGCGTCGGGTGTCGACGCCGGTGCGACGGCGCTGGTCGGATGGGCGAACTCCACCGCGCAGTACTGGACCGCGCCGAACGCCTCCAGCGGCGACTTCTCCAGCCCGGCGATGAAGCCCGGCGCGTACACCCAGACGCTGTACCAGGACGAACTGGCGGTGGCCACGCGCAGCGTGACGGTCAGCGCCGGGAGCACCACCAGCGGACAGAATCAGACCTCGACGTGGTACACGCCCGCCTCGCCGATCTTCCGCATCGGCGGCTGGACCGGCACTCCCGCCGGATTCAGGAACTTCGCGAACCTCGCCCTGATGCATCCCTCCGACAGTCGCGACGCCAGTTGGGGCCCGGTCACCTACACCGTCGGCTCCAGTCAGACCGGCGATTTCCCCGCATACCAGTGGAAGGGCGCCAACAATCCGACCACCGTGGTGTTCTCGCTGCAGGCAAGTCAGATCGCGGCGTGCACCGTGCGCATCGGCATCACCGCCGCGTACGACGGGGGACGCCCGCAGATCACGGTGAACGGCTGGACCTCGCCGGCGCCCTCCGCGTCCAGCCAGCCGAGATCGCGCAGCCTGACCATCGGCACCTACCGCGGCAACAACGCGTTGTACACCTTCGACGTGCCGGCCGGCGCGCTGCTCGTCGGCACGAACCGGATGACGATCAACGTCATCAGCGGAACGACCGGCTACGGCGGCTATCTGAGCCCCGGCTACAGCTACGACTGCGTCGAGATGTACGGGGTGACGTCAAGGGCTAGCCGAACGTGAAGGAGTACGCACTCAGGCCCGGGGTCAATGTGAGGGTGAGCGTGCCGGTCTGCAGGGTGCTGCCGTCGACCACGGTGTAGATGTCGGGCGCTCCGGAGATATTGAAGACCTTCGTCTTCCCGTTGAGGACAGCGGTGACCGTGCCGGTGCCGCCGACGTCCAGGTACACCTTGTCGGCGGTGAAGTTCAGCCTGATGCCGGCGTGCACGCCCGCCGTGATCGACTCGTCCGCGACCGTCCAGGTCCCGGCGAGGGCGAACAGGCTCGGGGGCACCGAGGGCGGATAGCTGTAGGCGCCGGTGCCGTTGGACAGCGCCTTGCCCTGGCCGCCGAACGAGTGGGTTCGGGCCAGGCCGAGATACGTCTCCGGTGTCTGATTCGACTCCGTGGGCGTCGAGTCCGGCACGTCGGTGGCGGCCGGGAGTCTGATCGCCGGATGCGCGGCGGCGAGCAGCTGCCGGATGAGCGACTCGGTCGTCGGATATTCGCCCTCGCCGATCGCGACGTGCCGGACCTGCCCGGCGGCGTCGACGAGGTACTCGGCCGGCCAGGAGTCGTTGCCGAAGTCGTTCCAGGTCGTGTAGTCGTTGTCCAACGCGACGGGGTAGGTGATGTGCAGGCGGTCCGCTCCCGCCTTGACGTTGGAAGCGACGTGTTCGAAGGCGTACTCGGGCGTGTGCACGCCGATCACCACGAGGCCGTCCGCGGCATAGTTGCGATACCAGGCCTCGACGTGGGCGATGGCGCGCTGGCAGTTGATGCACGAGTACGCCCAGAAGTCGACCAGCACGACCTTGCCCTTGAGCTGCGCGGCGGTCGGCGCCTCGCCGCCGGGGGTGTTGAACCACTGCTGGATCCCGGCGATCGCCGGCTGCGCGCCGCAGTTCTGCGGCGTCGGCTCGGGACTGTTCGCGCAGGACTGCAGGGCCGCGGACTGGGCGGGGCCGAGGTTCTGCGCGCCGGCCTTGTCCAGTTCCGAGTTCAGCGCGCCGGTGTAGTCCGGGATCGCGCGCTGCAGGGCGTCGGTGACGTTGAAGGTGAGTGCGACCGCGAGGGCGATCACCACGAGGCCGGCCACCGCTCGCACCCCGCGCTGCCGATCGCGGAAGGCCCGCACCCGCTCGGCGACGCGCCGCCCGGCGAGCGCGAAGAAGAGCAGCGGGATCGCCGTGCCCACGCCGAAGCAGACGGTGAGCGCGGCCGTGTGCGCGCCGATCCGTCCGGTGGCCCCGGCGACGGTGATCGCGGCGAGCACCGGACCGGCGCAGGGCACGTACACCGCTCCGAGCGCCAAGCCGAGGATGAACCCGCCGTGCTCGCCGGTTACCCGCATCTGGGGGATCCGCGCGAACAGCCGCTCCAGCAACTCCTCCACCCGAGGGAAGAGCATCGCGATCCCCAGCAGCACAGCACGACCAGGCCGGCCCAGCGGATCGTGTCCTTCGGCAACGGCAGAACGCTCAGCAGCAGGGTGCCGAGCAGGGTGATCAGACTGAAGCTCAGCGCCAGGCCGGCGACGATCATGTACGGCCGCAGGCGTGCGCGGCGGGCGGCCTTGAGCTGCTCAAGCCGGGCCCGGCTGCGCGCCTGCTTAGACGCGGCCGACCGCTCCGGTAGCGCGGAGCGAGGCGCGCCGGGCCCCTGTGCGCCGCCGGAAAGGAAGACCACCGGCAGCACCGGCAGGACGCACGGGGAGACACCGGTGATCAAGCCGCCCAGGAAACCGATCAACACCAGCGCGACCACAGTGCTCCTCCGGTTCCGCCGCAGCCGCCTCGCGGCCGCCACACCCTGACTACTGTCTACCGCTCGGGGCTGAAGATCCGGGCCCTCACGGCGCACCGGAGCCCTTACGGGTTGGTTACGCAGGTCCGTTTCCGCGTGCTCCGTCTTCGACGCGCAGACCGGTGTGTGACATGCCTCAAAAGCGGCAGTGGCTATTACAGGATCTTCCTCACTAGTGTGAGAGCCATGCGCTTTGGACTCTTCGTACCTCAAGGCTGGCGGCTCGATCTGACCGGGATCGCTCCGGCCGACCAGTGGACCGCGATGCTCGACGTCGCCCGCGCGGCCGAGAACGGTCCGTTCGAATCGATCTGGGTCTACGACCACTTCCACACCGTTCCGGTGCCGACCGATGAGGCCACGCACGAGGCGTGGACGCTGATGGCCGCCTTCGCGGCCGCGACCAGTCGCGTGCGACTGGGACAGATGTGCACGTGCATGGCGTACCGCAACCCGGCGTACCTGGCGAAGGTCGCCGCGACCGTCGACATCATCTCCGGCGGCCGCGCGGAGATGGGCATCGGCGCCGGCTGGTACGAGCACGAGTGGCGCGCCTACGGCTACGGGTTCCCGTCGGCGGGCGAGCGGCTGGGCATGCTCGACGAGGGCGTGCAGATCATGCGGCAACTGTGGACCGAGGGCACCGCGACATTGGACGGTAAGTACTACCAGGTGAACGGTGCGATCTCGCGTCCGCTGCCGCTGCAGGAGGGCGGCGTGCCGCTGTGGATCGCGGGCGGGGGTGAGAAGAAGACCCTGCGCACCGCGGCGAAGTACGCGGCCTATACGAACTTCGACGCGACGCCCGAGGTCTTCAAGCGCAAGTCGCAGATCCTCGCCGAGCACTGCCGCGAGGTGGGCACCGACTTCGACGCGATCGTGCGCTCGGGCAACTACAACGTCGTGATCGGCGAGACCGAGCAGGACGTGCAGGACCGGCTCGCCTCGATCCGCGCGCGCTACGCGCCGTACCTGACGCCGGAGAAGTTGGAGGAGACGATGGCCAACTTCGCCAACGGTCCGCTGGTCGGCACGCCGGAGCAGATCGTGGAGAAGCTGACCGAGGCACGAGGCTTCGGCATGACGTACGCGATCGTGTACTTCAGCGAGGCCGCTTACGACCAGACCGGCATCGAACTGTTCACCAAGCAGGTCGCACCGGCCCTGCAGGACTGAATCCGTTCTGTCCGGTGCACGCATCGTCCAACGACGAGCGGTGCGCGCACCGGAAGCCGCTGCCTGTGACATCGCCAGTCGGGAAGCCCGCGAAACTGCCCGTGAGACGGACCGTGACACAGGCCGTGACACAGACCGTGACGCTGACTGGTGGCGGCGATTTCAGTGGACAGCGGCGGCGCGACTGGCGAGGATCGCCAGCATGACGCCACCGCTCTCGCCGACCGTGCCCGTCCCCACCTTCACCGACGTCCTCGAAGCGCGCCGCCTGCTCGCGGCGCACCTGCCGCCGACCCCGGCGTGGACGTATCCGGCGCTGAACGAAGCTGTCGGCGCGACGGTCTGGATCAAGCACGAGAACGCGCAGCCGGTCGGCGCGTTCAAAGTACGCGGCGGGCTCACGCTCTTGGCGGCGCTCGACGCCAAGCAGCGGGAAAAGGGCGTAGTCGCCGCGTCCACGGGCAACCATGCTCAGTCGGTCGCCTACGCGGCGCGGGCGTTCGGCGCCCCGTGCACCATCGTGATGCCGGAGAATGCGAACCCGAACAAGGCCGCAGCCGTCCGCGCGCTCGGGGCGGAGCTGATCCTGCGCGGCGCGGCGTTCGACGAATGCCGGGACATCGCCGCCCGAACGGCCGCGGAGACCGGCGCGTATTACGTCGACTCCGGCGACGAGCCCAAGCTGATCGCGGGCGTCGCGACCGCCGCGCTCGAACTGTTCGAGGTCGCGCCGCGCCTCGAAGCGCTCTTTGTCCCGGTTGGCGCGGGCACCGGCGCGGCCGGGGCGTGCCTCAGCGCGATGGCGATGGCGCCCGAGTGCAAGGTCATCGGCGTGCAGTCGGCGCAGGCGCCGGCCGCGTACGAGTCGTGGCGTTCGCGAGAGATGATCGACCGGCCGAACCGGACCACGGTTGAGGGCCTGTCGACAGGTAAGCCGTTCAGCCTCCCGCAGGCGATGATGCGTGAGCATCTGCACGATTTCTTCGTGCTCGATGACGCGGACATCCGCGCGGCGCAGCGTTTAATGCTCTCGGCCGCGCACACGATGGCCGAGGGCGCCGGCGCGGCTGCACTTGCCGGGCTGATCGCGCGCCGTGACGAGTACGCGGGCAAGACGGTCGGCGTGATCTGCAGCGGCGGCAACGCGAGCGAAGCGGAGTTGGCGGTGGTGTTAGGCACGCCGCTGCCGGTGTGACGGACGCCGTGGATTCGTCGAGTCCCACGCGCGAGCGGGTGCTTAGGGAAGTGGCGTCTGCCGTGCCCGATCCCGAGCGCGCGGACGATCGCGCTGTCCTTGTCGTGGATGGCATTTTCCTGCACCGCGACGGGTTGGCCGAGGCGTGGGACTTCTCGGTGTTCCTCGACATCGGCTTCGAGTCGTCGGTGGCACGCATGGCCGAGCGCGACGGCGCGCCGCCGGACGTGAATGACCATGACCCGCGGAACCAGCGGTACGTCGGTGGCCAGCAGCTGTACCTGGAAGCTTGTGCCCCGCAGGAGCGCGCATCAATGGTCGTTGACAACTCCGACTTCGCGACGCCGGTGATCAGGCGTGACCGGTGAACGCTGTGCACCCGAGGTCGCGTTACCGTCGTCCGGTCGGCAAAGCTATCGCGAGACTGGCGACGTACAAGAGCGTCGGTGGAACGGCTGCGCCGTATGCGCCACTGGATGCTGTAGGTCCGCAGCGTCACGGACGATTTCATCCAAGGGTTTTAGCTATCGGCGCCTCGAACATCGCGCCGATGTTGTTCCACATGAAGGACTCGCGCCACTCGACCTTGCCGCCCATCCACCCGATGAAGCCGGCCATTACTTTGTCCGGCGAGACGGTCAGTGTCTGGTAATGCTCGGAGTGCACGCCGTCCCGATACTCCAGCTGGTAGGTGTTGCCGACTCGCATTAGTACTTGGATGTACCGATCGCCGCCAGGCTCAACGTCTGCGCCGTCGACGCGTTCCAACACCAGCGAGCCGCCGGGTTGAAGCTGTGCGATCTCCCTGCGCACCTGCGCCGCCGACGGATTGCGCTTGGTGTAGCCGCTTGCGGTCCGGATCTGGAGCATGCCCACATCCTCCGGCACGCCACCGACAATCAGTTCGGGCAGGCGCTCTGTCAGTGCGCGAGGGCGCGGTCTATCATCGTGTTTGTGTTCGGGGGACAGAGGCGACGACGGTCGCGGACCGTGTCGGTGCCTCGCATCGAGCCGGCGCGGTGGGACGCGATGGCCGCCGCGTTGCGCGCGCGGGTAGAGCGTCGGCTCGTGAAGGTCGGTGAGCTGCTCGGCGGCTCCCCGTTGTCGCCAGGCGACGGACAGGATCAAGCGATGGACGACTACGTCCTCGCGATCGACGCGTATACCGCCGCGGGCAAGGTCCTCGACGAGGCGGACAGCCTGCTTGACCTGGCCGGCGCGTACGTGCTGCTCGACATCGCGGCGAACCACTTCGCAGCCGCCGCCGCACGCGCTGACGGCCACAAGCCGCCGCACGCGTCCAGGCGCTGCTTCCAGAATCCGCTGCACAACGCGGCCGTCCACGAGCACGAACATCGCCGAAAGGGCAGCGGTAGCAGTCGGAGCGGCAAAGGTCGCGCGGCACGCCGTGACGCGGTGCAGCCGATGGTGCCCGTCTGCCCCGAGTGCCTGCGCCACATCAAGGCGAACCAGATGCCTGACGCACTGGTCGTGCCCATCGTCATCAAGGCGCGCAGGCAGCTGATCACCGGCGTGCCCGTGCCCTACTACGCACTCTCGTCGACGAGCTCGCTGTGGGTGGCCACCGCGTTCGGCGCCCTACCCGGCATCTCCGATGAGGACTTGGTCGCAGCCGCCCTGCGCGGCGAGTTCCGACCTGCCGAGCCGGCGCATGGACGCGCGGCGGCCACGGGGTCCGGTCGGGTGCGCGTAGGACTGCCGCGTCGCTGGCGCTGACAGACGCGGTGCGGTAAACGTGTCGTTGTGGCAGCCATCGGTGCGTTGGTCGAGGTCGTTGCCTGGAGTCTCGCCTGGTCGCTGGCCACGACGAAGCTTGCTTTAAGCCCGCTTCAACGAGTTGGACGCGCGCTTCGCCGGCCTACCCGCTCGCGTCTGGGGCGCGCTGGTCGCCGTATGGACGTGGCCGATATGCCTGGCCGCAGGCTTTATGTTTGTTTCGACGTGGTGGCTATGGCTGGCGCTGTGCGTTGGACCGATCGGCTTGTTGGTCGTACTCACCGAGCTTGGTATCAGGGCACGGACGCGTCTGCGTACGGCGCGACGTCAGCCATGCGGCTGACTGACTGGCTGGCTGGCGACCGCTGGTTTGCTCCGCGTCTCACCGGGTGAGCCGATCGGTGGCCTATGATCAAGGCACGGCATCGCGTGTCGGTCACCGGCAGGGTGAGACATGGAGGTTCCGGGAGATGCCCACGGAGGCATTCCGCTCATGTCCGTTTCGCTTGATCACACCATCGTTCACGCTCGTGACAACCGCGAGTCCGCACAGTTCCTCGCGCACATCCTCGGCCTCGAGGTCGGACCGGCCTGGGGGCCGTTCGTGCCCGTGACCACCGCGAACGGGGTCACCTTGGACTTCGCCACGATCCCCGCAGAGTCGATCGTCATGCAGCACTACGCGTTCCTCGTATCAGACGACGAGTTCGACGCCGCGTTCGCGCGGATCACGCGGGCCGGGGTCGACTACTACGCTGATCCGCACCTGAAGCAGCCGGGGCAGATCAACCACAACCATGGCGGACGCGGCGTGTACTTCCTTGATCCGGCCGGTCACGGCATGGAGATCATCACGCGGCCGTACGACAGTCATCAGAGCACGAAGTAGGCCCACCACTGATTCGATTCTCGCGGAACGGCGTGGACAGCTTACGCAGGCCCCTGGCAGTCTTGTGTTGGGCGGATTACCGTCCGTTGGCAGGGGACTTACGGGGCGCGCTCAGGCGCACGCAGTTCGGTTGGAGGGTGAAGCCGTGGCTATCGAGCTTCCCGGGCCGGTCGTCGACTTTCTCAACTTCGTCGGGGTCGGATTCCCGCAGGTGAACGAGGACTCGGTGCGCGAGTTCGCGACGCACGTGCGGGATTTCGCCACGAGTATCGAGGCGACGCACAATGCGGCGACCGGCACCGTCCAGCAGATGGGCGCCGCCTATTCCGGCGCGTCTTACGAGGCGCTGGTGGCTCGCTGGGCGGACATGAGCAACTCCCACGTCAAGGAGTTGGTCGATGGCTGCCATGTGGTGGCCACCGCGCTCGACCTGGCTGCGGCCTACATCGAGGCGAAGAAGATCGAGGCCCTCGCGCAGTTCGCGATCATGGCGGCGGAGTTCGTCGCGGACCAGGCCGCGGCGGTGGCCACGCTCGGCATCGCCGAGGCGGCCGAGGTCGCGATCGTGGCCGCCGCGAGGCAGATGGCGAAGTTCCTCGAACAGGAGCTGGAGCAGTACATCATCGGCGAGGTGATCGAGAAGGCGCTCACGCCGCTGCTCGGCGTGGTGCAGAAGGCTGTCGGCGGTCTGGTCTACAACGTGGCCAGCGACGTGCTCGGCGGCGGCTCGGGTTCGGGCGGCAGCGTGAAGGTCGGCGCGAGCTTCAGCCTGGATCCGGAGATGTTGTCCGCGCACGCCGACGTGTTCGATCAGCACGCGGACGCGATCACCTCCCACAGCGAGGCGTTCTCCGCGAAGCTGTCGAACCTGAACTTCGGCTGACGGTCGGGGACGCCGGACGGCTGACGGCGGCTGACGGCTGACTATGCGTCGGACGCCGCGTCGGGTGCGGGGTTGAGTGCTGCTTCGGCGGCGGTGGACGCGACGGGCAGACGCGTCTGTTCCGTCAGGCGCAGTGTCAGGTCGGCGGCTTCGTTGAGGTCGAGTCGTTGGCCGTAGGTGATGAAGACGGGGTTTTCGCCGGTTTGGGTGCGTAGGGTGCGGCCGATGGTGTCGCGGTCGTCGACGAGGTCTGTCCAGGCGCCGCGTTCCTGGCCGGGTTCGGTGTATGTGCCCAGATAGGGATCATCGGACACGCCGAAGGTCGGTTTGCCGGTCACGATCCCGAGGTGGGTCGCGAAGTTGAATTCGGTGGTGTGGTTGGGTCCGTTTCCTGGGCATACGATCAGGCCGGCCGGGATGGTGAGCCCGCGTAGCGCTTCGATGGCGGCGAGGACTTCCTCGAAGTTCATCGTCTCCGCGTGCGCGTCCTTGAGGGCGTGTCGAGTCGCGGACGATTCGACTTGTGTGAGGGACGCGGCGTCGAAGATGACTGCGGAAGCGGCAAGGGTGTCGGCGTCTTCGTATCTCAGCGCGACGGCGGCGATGTGGTGAAGCGGAGACGGGATCTCGCCGGTGCGCCTTGCCCAGTCGAGCAGTGCGCGCTGGCGCAAATCAATCTTCTTCGGGTCTTCCGGGATATCGAAGCCGCGGGTAACCGGTGGTTCGACGATGTAGTTCCCATTTTCATCCCATTTGCGGACTTCGACAAGCTCGCCGTCGTCGAAGTGATCTTCCTCGGAGAGCACTCCGTTGGGGTGCCAGCGTCGCGCGACGCCTACGACCTTCCTATC
>JBOHCW010000470.1:0-1652 GCA_050725375.1 Actinocrinis sp.
AACGTCTGTCAGCCGCCACAGCACACGCATCCGGACGACGTGCCGTTGACCGTCGCGCTGGCCGCGCTCGCGCGGCTCAGCGACCGGCTGACGCGCGTTGTACGTTTACCGGGCTCTTACAACACTCCCGCCATAGTCGTTCCCGTCCAAGACATTCGGGTTGGAGGAACGGTGAGACGAGCGGGCGCGGCGGCGACGGTCGCGGTTGTGGCGGCCTTGTGCCTGACGGTGCTCGGAGGCTGTCGCGGGCACGCGGCGGGGTCCCGGCCGGTGGGCAATCCGCCGGCACCGACGGGCACGGCCACGGCCGGTGCGGCGAACGCGTCCGGGGGCGCGGCCGGGAACAGCGCGCCGTCTGACGCGGGCGTGGACTCCGATCTCAACTCGGTCGACGGGCAGCTGTCCGGAATCGACTCGGCGCTGGCGCAGGCTACGGCCAGTCCTTCCGACGGCGGCTGAGATTTACGCTGACTCACTCATTCAGCCCCATGCAGACGTATAAGCAGACCGGGAAGGCAGGGATCATCGTGAAGAGGCAGGAATCATCGTGAAAAGCATTGCGCGCCTCGGGGTCGCCGTCACGGCGACGGCGGCGCTCGCCACGGCCGCGATGCCCGCGTACGCACAGACGGGCACGGCCAGCAGCACTTCGACCACCGCTCCGACCACGAGGACGGCCGGACTCAAGGGCGCGCAGACACTCGCGGATGCACGGATCGACGGGCGGCTGCAGACGTTGCACGCGCTCAACACAGCGATCGGTTCCGCGACGCGGCTGGCGAGCGCCGACCGGTCCACTCTCAGTAGTCTGATCGGCAGCGACATCAGCGGCCTGACCGCGCTCAGGACCAAGGTCGGCGGTGAGACGACGGTCGCGGGCGTGCGCGCGGACGAGACCGCGATGGTCGACGTCTATCGCGTGTACATGCTGGTCGCGCCGAAGGTGCGGCTGGCTACCGTGTTCGACATCGAAGCGACCGCCGGCGGCACGCTGCAGAGGGTGCACGACAAGCTCGCGGCGCGGCTGGCCAAGCAGTCCGGCGGCGGTAGCGCGGACGAGAAGGCGCGGCTGGCCGACCTGCAGTCGCAGATCCAGGCCGCGCAGCAGGCGGCGTCCGGGAAGGTCGCCGCCCTGCTGGCCATCCAGCCGAGCCCGGATGCGACGGCGATCCGCAGTGCTCTCTCGCCGCTGGTCACGGCCGCGAAGAGCGCTCGCAGGGACCTGGTCCAGGCGCGGGACGACGCGAAGACGCTGCGGTCGGAGCTGAAGGCGGACCCGGCGAGCGGGTCCTGAGCCCGCCGTCCACCGCGCCCGACGTGACCGCCGTCATCTGGCGGTTCTTCGAGGCACATCCCGCGCCTTAGGCAGGCGTCGGATGAGGCGCAGCCTCCGGCTGTCCGTGAAACTTTCCGAGCCCGCGTCAGAAAATTTCGGCCGATCGGACCTGCTGCTTGACGCGTTGTGAGGAGGAGTTTTAACGTCACCGCGTCGTCGCACCTCGCCACGACTCCGAAACTTTTCGGAAAGCTCCTCGGCCAGGCCGGCCGGGGAAGGGGAACTCTTCCATGGATATCGACATCGGTGTGGGTATCGACGGGCGCCGGCCGCGGCCGAGTCGCCGCCGGGCGCGGGCCGCGGCGGCGGCGGGGAC
>JBOHCW010000471.1:0-2928 GCA_050725375.1 Actinocrinis sp.
CCGCCGAGGTGGTCCGCCTCCCAGACCTGCGCCGCGCCGGCCGCCGCCGCGCCGGCCTCGGCCAGGTCGAGCGCCAGCGACCGGCCGAGTTCGGCGCAGCAGCGGTCGCGCTTTCCGTTGGTGCACACCAGGATCACCGGCTTCGGATGCGCGGCGCCGACGTCGAGCCGTCCGGCACCGAGCGCCGCCAGGTCGAGGTCCAGCAGCTCGCGCGGGTCCGACACCTCCAGCGCGCGCACGGCCGCGGCGCCGGGCCGGGTGTCGCAGATCAGCACTCTGCGTGGCCGCTCGGCGCCGGCCAGCGCGTGGTGCCCGACCCGGCGGATCAGCGCGATCCGCACTCCGGTGCCCTCGGCGCGGCGGCCAAGTTGCGCGCCGATCCCCGCGTCGAGGTGCGACTGCGTCAGCGCCCGTGCGCCCCAAGGACCCGGCTGCTCGATCGCCAGCCACGCGCCCGCCACGGGCGCGCTGCCGGCCAGCGGCTCGTCGAGCCGTGACGAAAAGGCCGAACAGTTGGCGGCGGTGACCTGCGCGGTGGGGCGGCTTGGCATGCTCACCACGTTAGCGGGCGCTGCGCTGGTGAACTGCCGCGGTCGGGCGGATGATGACCGGTAGGGGGAGCGTGGCAGGAGGAGTGCTGATGACCTCGATGGATCCCCGAGCAGACGACGACGGACAGGTGCACGCACCGTTCAGCGTCGATCCCTGCCATCCGTCCCACGGCGACGGCGCGCCCGGGACGGCGGCCGCGCACGGCGCCGCCGAGCACGTCACGATCGATCTGGAATCCGGAGAGCTGCCGCCGGCGTGCGAGTTGGGCGTGCCGGCGGTGCTGGAGCACCGGGTGGTCGCGCTGGAGATCGGCGCGACGGCCTGCCCGGTGGCGATCCACCGGTGGACGGGCGAACGCGTCTGCACGACGCTGATGACCCCCGCGCAGGCGCAGGTCTGGGCCCGGGCCGGCCGGCTGACGCTGGTGAACACCGCGGGGCAGGAGTACCGGCTGACGGTCCTCGCGCCCGAGGAGTGCGCGAGCGCGCGGCTCGGTTCGCGCTGGCCGCTCAACGAGCCGGAGGGCAAGGCGAAGCGCATCGCCACGGCCGCCGTGCACGACGTCGGCGACCTGCTCACGTTCCCGGCCTGGCTCGCGCGCACCGCGCATCTGAGCGGCGAGCGCAACCACCAGCTGGCGCGGCTGGTCAACCGGATCCGCGAGGTCAGTCCGGGCACGACGGTCTTCTACGGCCAGACCTCCAGCCCGCAGCACGCGAGCCCCGGGCAGTTCCACCCGTACGACCACAAGGGCCTGGTCGGGCGCGAGGGTTATCCGCACGAGCTGTGAGCCTGTGCCGGAAAGTTGAGCCCGTGCCGGAAAGTATCGAAAGGGCAGGGTTTCCGGCCCCCGCGGGCGAAAAACAGATCACGGGTTAGTAACCAGCGGGTGCACGCAGGGCCGCTGACTCGCTAGGTTTCCCATACCTGATACATCGGTTCAATCAGCTGAGCGGGCAGCGGTCGACGAACCGATTTCCTGGTACGGGGAGGGCGACGGCTGCGTGTCCGGACACGGCGAGACCACGCGTGGACTGGTCGTCCGGCGTGCCCGGGTGCAGGCGTACGTAGTACTGGCCGCCTTCTTCCTGGTGCTGTGCGCGACGACGGCGCTGGTCACCGTCGCGGCCTTCGCCGGCGCCACCCAGGCACGCGCGGTCGCGGCGACCGCGAAGGACGCGACGACCGCGCAGCGGCGCATCGTCCTGCAGACCGCGGGAATCGCGGACGGCGCCCAGCTCGACACCGCCGCCCGCACGGACGTCGCCTCGGCGCTGACCGCGCTGCCGTCCAGCACCGTGACCGGCCTGCTCGGCGCGCCGCGCGCGGTGACCGGCCAGAGCGTGCAACCGGTGGTGTGGAACTCGCCCGAGGCGAAGGACGCCGCGACGCTCGTGCGGGGGCACTGGCCCGGCACCGTCGCCTCGTACGGCCCCGACGACCCGAACGCGTTCAAGCCCAGCGCGCCCATGCAGCTCGCGGTGTCCGCCGCCGACGCGGCCCGCGGCCGTCTGACGCTCGGCCAGAACATCACGCTCGGGCCGAGCCTCAGCCACTTCGGCCTGCCGCCGACCGCGGACCTCGGCACGATCGTCGGCGTCTACCGGCCGAAAGCGGCGAACGACCCGGTGTGGGCGGTGCCGGTCGCGGCGGGGCCGGGCACGGCGCCCTTCCTCGTCGACGCGAGCGCGTTCAAGACCCGTGAGACCGTCGCCGGCGACGTGGTCGTGGTCCAGCTCGACCTGTCGAGGCTGACCGCCGGCAACCTGTCCGCGGCGCAGGCACAGGTCCACAAGCTCAGCAGCGCTCTGATCAACGATGACACCATCGGGCTCGTGGCCTCGCAGGACGCCGTCTCGCCCGACGCCGCGGCGCTGCTCGACGGCACCGCTCACGCCCTGTCCGCCGCACGGCCCGGTATCGCCATCCCGGCGATCGAGGCCGTCGCGGTGGCCTGCTGCGCGATCGCCGTCACGGCGCGGCTGCTGGTCCGCGACCGGCGCGCGCAAGCCGCGCTGATGCGCTCGCGCGGCGCCTCCGTCTGGCACCTGGCCCGCTACGACCTCATCGAGGCGCTCGCGGTGACCGTGCCCGCGCTGGTGATCGCGCCGTACCCGGCCGTGTACCTCGCCGGGCTGCTACCGCCGCGCGACAGCGGCCACACGGCGGGTCTGAGCGGTTCGCTCTGGCTCGCGGCCGGCGCGTCAGGCCTCGTCTTCACCCTCGTGCTGCTGCTCAGCGGCAGCGTCACCGCACGGGACGACTCGCTGGCCCGGACCGGGCGCATCCCGGTCGGCGTCACCGCGGCCGGCGTCGACGTCGCGGCGCTCGCGCTCGCCGGCGCGGGCGTCTGGGAGCTGCGCGGCGCCCTGGCCC
>JBOHCW010000472.1:0-5686 GCA_050725375.1 Actinocrinis sp.
GGCGAGGTCGGCGGGACGCCATACGCCCCAGTCCTGGCCGGCTGCGCGGAGCATCAGGCCCCACTGTTCCTGTTCGGGCTTGAGGTGCCCCGTCTCGGTCTTCAGCTCGCGGAAGATGAGCTTCCGTGTCCCGCACAGGGCGAGGTCGGGCCAGCCCGGCGCACTGCGCCGCGAGTTGTAGGTGTGGTACCAGGCGACCTGGAATAGGCGGCACATGCCGATGACCGCGCCTTGCAGGGCTGCCTCCGTCACCCTTCGGCCGCCTGCCCGTATGCGTCGTACCGGCGCTCGAACGCCTCGATGCGCTCGGTGGCCAGCCTCGCCCTGATCTGCATGCGCAGCATCCGGCGCTTGCCTTCAGGTAGCCGCTTGAGCGCGTCGAGCGCCTGCTCGCGGGTGACGCTCACCTTGCCGCCAGCCGCCGCCTTCAGCACCTCGTGGTCTTCCTCACGCACTTCAAAGGACTTCACGAGACGCCGGGAGCTGGCCAGGTTGACGGTCACGTAGTCGCCGTAGGTCGCCAGCGTGACCCGGTAACTGGGGTCGTCATCGCCAATCGGGACGACGTCGCCGTCAAGGGTCGGTCGCTCCATGCCGAGTTCGGCGAGCTTGCGCGTGATCGCGGCGTTGGCCGTCTTGTCGCGGCGTGCGGCGTACTTCCTGACGCCCCGGTCGATCTCGGTGTCAGCCCAGTCGTCGGCAAGCTTGTCGAGCAGTTCGGGATGCCGGCCGGCTGCGGCCTTGAGGTCGGCTACCGCGTCTGCGCGGTCGATCTGCCGCTCGGCCACCTTCTGGGCTAGGTCGTCGCGGATGCCGAGCAGTTCGCGGGGAGTGCTCACGCTCGCTTCCTCCTATCGGTTAGTGAGATGACATTCGGGTCCTCAGCGGTAAATGGAAGTGGTAGAAACTCGCCCCGTGGAGGCGAAGATTTACCACCCTGATTTACCGCTAGAGGCGTCACGTTCGAGTGATCGCGATCCCATCGACGGAGATCGGCGAGAACGGTCGGGTGGGTGCACGACAGCCGCTCGGCGATCCGGCGGAGCGACAGCCCCTCGGCGCGCAGCTCGGCCGCCCGGGCCGCCCGCTTAGCGGGGTCCACGCGGCCGGGCTTGCGCTTGTACTGCCTAACCACGGGTCTCCGCCGTCCCGGCCAGCAGCGCCAGGACCTGCGCGCGGCGGTAGCGGCGCGTGCTGCCGGGACCGGCGTCGAGGAACTCCATCCGCCCCTGCGCCGCCGCGAGCCACACGGCGTGGTGGAGGTCGCTGGGCAGCGCCGCGAACTCGGCCACCGTCATGTACGGGTCGCCGTCGAGGATGCACACGATGCCGGGGTCACCCACGGGGCACCTCCAGCGGCCAGCCCAGGCCGGGCGCGCACCGCGTGCCCTTGCGCTTCGACTGGGCTCGGGCCGCGTGCGCGGCGAGGCACGGGCGGCACGGCAGCGACTTCTCCCGCACGTGCTGGTGGTAGCCGCGGTCGCTGCCGTGCTCCCGCTGCAGCGGCCTACCCACGGCTTGCCCGCTTGCGCTGGCGGGGCGTGGGACGGCCCTTCGTGCTGTCGGATGGCCACCGCTCGCCGGTCCGATGCAGCTTGTGCACCCAGCGGCGCCGCTGCCGGGGCGTCATCCGGGACACGCGGTAATCATCGCCGTCCGGCGCGTAGTTCAGGATGTACCTGATGGCGCGGTAGTCGGCGTCCATCGGCTCGGCGCGGCTCACCCGGTCACGTCGCGGACGTCGAAGTCGAGCGGCAGCATGGAGCGTCCCGTGCGCGCGCACCGCGCGCCGTTCATCAGCCGCGCGGCGGCATTCGCGTCCGCGCCCTTCAGCGGCTCGATGGCGCGGATGCGCGCCGCCGGGATGGTCTCGGTGTACCGCTCGCCGTTGTCGTCCCACTTGTAGCGGGTGGCCACGCCACCGCAGTCAACAGCGATGACCGCGTAGCGCACCTCCTCCGGCTCGGCGAGCAGCTCGCGGGCGATGCTGTGCAGCCCGTTGGCGCTGTCCGTCTTCGGCAGGGTGCTGCCGATCTTCGCCTCTTCCATGTCTCTCCTTACGGGTAAGGCCCGCCCCGCGCGTACGGGCGCGGGGCAGGCGGTCTAGGGGTCAGGCGATGCCGTAGCGGTCGATCAGCCAGCGGAAGATGCGCTCGCGGGTGCCGTCGTCGATGCCCTCCAGGACCGCGACGAGCGCGGCCATGGCGGACGGCTCCGGGTCGGCTTGCGGCCTGGGGTCGATGTGGAAGGCGCGGCCAGGGCGCAGCATGTCCGCGTTCTGCGCGAGTGCCTCCACGAGCCGGCCGGCGAGTACGCCGGCATCGGCGGCGTACCCGAACGGCGGCGGCCCGTCGTCCCCGAACTCGGCGTCGCGCACCTGGTCGATCGCCTTGGCGAGCTGCTCGCGGGTGAACTGCGCGCCGCGTTCCTCGTCGTGCTGCCGGACGATGCCGAGCGCGGCCTGGGCAATGCGGGCGGCCGACTGGCCGGTGAGCAGACCGGACTTGGTGCCGCCGAACGCTGCATGCTCGACGACGGTGGCCATCATCTGCTCGAAGTGCGCCGTCAGCTTCGCGAGCGTGCTCTCAGCCACGGTCGCCCGCCTGCCCCGGCATCGCGGCGCGGTCGAGCAGCTCGCGGAGGGCATCCCGGGCATCCGGGCCTAGCTCAACCTGGCACTCCATGCCACTGCCGTCGCCGAAGGTGAGCAGGGTCCTGTCGCCCTTCACGGCCACGGTGCTGACGCTCTCGCCGTCCGACTCGATCACGTCGAGGAGAACCCAGTCACTCGCCATTGCCGGCCGCCGTCCCGTCCGCCAGCAGCGCCCTGAGCCCGTCGGCGTCGCGGACCTTGTCCAGCGCCCGGATGACCTGCGCGGCCTCGCGGTCGGTCAGGTCGGCCGTGGTGCTGATGTTGCAGTCCAGCCCGGCAAGCTGCGCCGTCTCATGCAGCCGCTGCAACCGCTCGTCCGGCGTCTCGTCACCGGGGTAGATGCGGGCGAAGTGGGACCGGATCATGCCGACCTGGCCCTTGCTGGCGGATGTCCCGCCCGCGGCGCCCGCGGGGGGCTCGGGCTCGGCAGGCGGGGTGACCTGCACGGCCGCGGGCGGGACGTCTGGGGTGACCGGCTCGGCGGCGGCGGTCACGGTCTGCGGCGCGCGGGCGCGGGCCTGCCCGGCGGTGACGCGCTGGCGCTGCGGCTGCTCGGGCACCGCGTCAGCCGGGTCAGGCGCGGGCATGGCGTCATCGAGGTCAACGCCGCTGAAGTCCTGCGGGAACGCCTTGCGGTAGACGTCCGCCTCGGTGCACTTCTCCAGCATGTGAACGGGCTTGGTGGCCCACTGGGAGACCGGCACCCAGGTGTCGACGCCGTTGGCGGTCTGCTTCTTGGTCTGGGCGTACTCGTCGTACCGGAGGATCGAGGTGTAAGGCGTGTCGTTGCCGTTGCGGTCGCGGACGGTGTAGGTCAGCTCGACGGCGGCGGGCGGGTTCTTGAAGAACCAGACCTTGAATTCGTCGCCCGCCCCGTTGTAGAAGACCGGCCGCGACAGGATGCCCCGGATGCCCTCCTTGTGCTCGGCCCGGCCGCGGATGACGCGGAAGCCCTCGATGCCGGTCTGGATCGTGTACTTGGTGGTCCAGACCTCTTCCCACCGGCCGCCTGGCTGCTTGACATTCTTTTTCTCGTTGCGGCCGATCATGTAGATCTGCCTGGCGAACGGGTCGAGGCCGGTGCGCTGGGAGACGTGCAGGAACACCTGCTTGTCGCCTTCCGGCGCGTCGGCGATGCCGAGCTGGCCGAGCGCGGCGGCCTGCATCGTGGTCCACGTGGTCTGTCCCGCCTCGATCGCCAGCGCTCCGGCGGGAACGCTCACGGCCGCCCGCTCGCCGCGGACGGCGAGGTCGTTACTCATGCCAGTCATTGATGTCCTTCTCGATTCTGCGGGCGCCCCAGTAGGGCAGCTCCAGGTCTTCGATCTCTTCGCTGTATCCAGGCCAGCGGCCGGACTTCACGCAGTCGCGGAAGCGCTCGCGGGCGATGCGGTTCTGCTCGCGGCCCAGCTCGACGTGCGCGGGAATCACGCGGTAGGCGGCGACCAGGTAGGGCGGCTCTGTCTCGACGCAGGCGAAGATGAAGTCGATGTCCTGCCAGTCGCAGCCGAGCACGGACGCCCAGCCCTCGCGGTAGTGCGGGTCCTGCCGGTGGTAGCCGTACTCGTAGACCGACTTGGCGAAGCCCTCCGGGCTGGCGTCCTTGGTCGTCTTGAAGTCGACGATCGCGGGGCCGGTGAAGAAGGTCATGTAGTCCGCGCGGCCCCGGAGCCAGATACCGAACTCGGCGTCGCGCCAGAACATGCTGACCTCGGCGTCGCCCTCGGTGAACAGGCCGCCCGTGGTCGGGTGCTTCAGCACGGCGCCCGCGATGGCCTTCGCCTGCTGCCAGTCCCTGGCGAGCATGGGGATCATGCCGTCAGCGGCGGCATCGTCGCGGGCTTGCCTGGCGGCCTTCGTCGTCCAGTTGTCGTAGTGGCAGACGGCGATGTCCGCGCCCTTGCCGAGCACCAGGCCGTGGACCGTCGTGCCGAGGTCCATCGCCTTCGTGGACTGGTGCGGGTGGTGCCGGGCGTAGTCGAACTTGGCCGGGGCCTGGAGCAGCAGCTTTGCGCCCGAGACGGACAGCGACCCGCCCTCGACGGGATCGGCGTGGTACCAGTCCTCGTCGACGTCGGGGTACAGGCCCGGCGCGGTGATGACGGGCCTAGTCACGCCCGTCCTCCCTCAGCATCCGGCCCAGCTCGTCGGCCAGGCCGTCGGCAAGGAACGTGACGTCGCCGTCGGCGCGCCACCTGGCGAGCATCGCGAGCGTGTCGTCGCCGACCTCGCCGCCGTCCGCCTCGGTGACCTCCGCCGGCTGCGTCGCCGCGTGCCGGCCCCTGCGGCTCAGGCGCCGCGCGGCCGCGAGGTTCCAGGCCAGGATCAGGCATTTAAGCGCCACGAGGCCGAGGAAGCAGGCGCCGGCCACCTCCGCCGCCGCGCGGCCCACCTGGCCGAGCCCGGTGGTCAGCACCACCGCGACGTCGCTCATGACGTCCCCCGGATCAGCCGGCACCGCTTGCAGGTGACGGGCTCGCCGGGCGCGGCGACCTTGCGGGCGCCGGGGGTGGCGCAGCGCGCCGTGCCGTTGCCCGCGTCGGCGTGCGCCGCGTAGACCGCCGTCAGCGCGTACTCGGCCGCGCGGCGGCGCTTCTCGTGCTGCCGGCAGGGCTCGCACAGCGGCGTGCCGTGCCGGTGGTGGCGGCGCGCGGCGGCGGCGGTCCCGTGCGGGCGCAGCTGCCAGTCAGGACGGGGACCGCTCACCGGTCACCTCCGGCGCGTCGTTGTGCCACCCGTTCCGGTACGCCGGCATCTCGCCGGTCGCCCACGGCGGGTGGCCGGGCTCGCAGCGCATCGGCTCGCGGCGCGGCAGCGTGCCGAGGCTGCGCCTGCTGACGGCGCGGCGCACGGTGATGTGGCCGTCGTCGTCGATGACGACGACGCTGCCGTCAGGGCGCGGCAGGACCTTGCGCGCGCGCGGTGCCTGCGCGGGCTGCCCGTCATGCCACTCGTTCCACTCGCTCCGCACCTCCGACAGCATCCGGCCGCGCATGACCGGCTCGCCGTACCACGCGCCGGCCGCCTCCCGCT
>JBOHCW010000473.1:0-6484 GCA_050725375.1 Actinocrinis sp.
GGCCAGCGCCGCGGCGGTGACGGCCAGCCGGCGGCCGACCGGGCGGCCGGGAGCGGCGTGCCGGCCCTTGCGAACGTGCGGGATGCTCATGGTGCTCCTCGAATATATGAAGAGGGTATTGCCGCCCTGTTCATCGAGAGGAGCCGTGCGAAGTTGCGGCCGAAGCCGGTAACGAAGCGATAACGGAGGGAAGCGTCACTCTCGCCGTTCACTCGTTTCAGTGAATCGGGCGAGGAATCGCGAACCACGTCATCGGCTACTGCGATAGTGCGGCGTCAGTCATCAAGGCGGTTCATATGAGGGCGGTCAGCCACCGGAGACCAGCACGACGTGTACCGACGTGCTGATGGCGTACGCACTGCCGTCCGCCTTCCAGCCCGACCCGCCGTCCGAGGCCGACCACGTCTTGCCGTCATAGGACACCTGCGCGATGCCCATGGACTCGGCCTGCGCAGCGAGCCAGTTCGCGTAAGACCACTCGCGGGTGGCCGCCTGGCCGCCGACCACACCGGTCGGCGCCGCGACGCCGAAGGACTTGCCGTCCGCGGCGATGCCGGTGATCTTGCCCACGTTCGCCGTGCCGAACTCGGCGCGCATCTCGTCCACCACGGACTGGCCGCGCGCCACCAGCAGCCTGTCCGCGCCCTTGCTCTGTGCCGGGAACGTCGGCCCGTCCAGCGTGCAGCCGAGACCCGAGGTGGCCGTACCGCTGAACACCGATGTCACCACCGTGGCCGGCTGCTCGTGCTGCGCGTAGGCCGTCGGGGAGCCGGAGTGCTGCACCGCCTGCGCCGCGGCGGTCAGCGACAGGGCCTGCCAGTTCGGCACGTTGAGCAGCGCCCGGTAGAACCTCGTGGTCGCGTACACCGGGTCCAGGATCTGCTGCGAGGTGCCCCAGCCCTGCGACGGCCGCTGCTGGAACAGGCCCAGCGAGTCGCGGTCGCCGTAGGTGACGTCGTGCAGCTTCGACTCCTGCATCGCGGTCGCCTCGGCGACCCGGATGCCGAAGGCCGGAACGTTCATCGAGACGCCGACCGCCGCGATCGTCGAGGCGTACTTCGCCTGGTCCAGGTCGAGGTCGGTACTGCCGGCCGTCGAGGTGGCGGTGCAGCCGGAGGAGTGGAAGATCGACAGGTTGCCGAGTTTGTTGATCGCCCAGAACGCCGCGGCGGCCAGCACGCCGGCGATCACCAGGACGACGATCAAGCCCTTAAGCCAGCCCCCGCCGCCTTTGGGCGCGGCGACCGATTTGGCTCGACCGGTCTGGGCGGTGCGCGGCACGGTGCTCCCTCGTCCGTCGTCAGCAGGCTGCCGGCCTGATTCAGGCCTGGCGTTACCGTACGCGATCGACGCGCGAGACAGGTCGGGGTCGTGTCACGGGTCCGCATTAGTCTTGGCACATGACCGACACCTTCGCCAGCCCGCTGCCCGCCGTGATCGACGAACTCTGGGAGCGGCGCGCCGAGCTGACCCCGGCGGACGCGGACGTGCGCAAACTCGTCGTGGACGCCGTCGATCTGCTCGACACCGGCGCGGCGCGGGTCGCCTTCGTGGACCCGGCCACCGACGCGGTCGTCGTCGACGAGCGGGCGAAGCGTGCCATCCTGTTGACGTTCAAGGTGCTGGAGATGACCGAGAGCACCCTCGGCGACTTCTACCAGCACGACCGGATGCCGCTGAAGAAGAGCTTCCCGGGCGTGCGCGTGGTGCCCGGCGCGATCGCCCGCTGGGGCAGTTTCTTCGCGCCCGGCGTGGTTCTGATGCCCAGTTACACCAACATCGGCGGTTACGTGGACGCCGGCTCCATGGTCGACACCTGGGCGACGGTCGGCTCGTGCGCGCAGATCGGCAAGAACGTGCACCTGTCCGGCGGCGTCGGCATCGGCGGCGTGCTCGAACCGCCGAACGCGGTCCCGGTCGTGGTCGAGGACGAGGCGATGATCGGCAGCCGCTCGATGATCGTCGAGGGCGCGCGGGTCGGCCGTGGCGCCATGGTCGGCGCGGGCACCATCCTGTCCGCGACCATCCCGGTCATCGACGTCGAGACCGGCGAGGAGATCAGCCGCGGGCGCATCCCGGCCTGGTCGGTCGCGGTCGGCGGCACCCGGACCAAGCAGTTCGCCGGCGGCGCTTTCGGGCTGGCCTGCGTGCTGGTGCTCAAGCGGCTCGGCGAGGGGCAGCGGCACGACAAGGCGCAGTTGAACGACATCCTGCGCGACCACGGAATGAGCGCCTGATGGCGCACGGCCCGCGGACCGACGCTCCGGCCGTCGGCGGCCGGGTCGAGCTCGACCTCTCGCTCGACGCGGCGGATCTGACCGCGCTGCTGGTCGACGTCCCCTCGCCGAGCGGCGAGGAAGGGCCGCTGGCCGACGCGGTCGAGCGCGTCCTGCGTGAACTGCCGCGGCTGACCGTCGACCGGTACGGCAACAACGTCATCGCGCGCACGTCGTTCGGCCTGCCGAAGCGCGTCGTGCTGGCCGGGCACCTCGACACCGTGCCGATCGCGGACAACGTGCCGTCGAAGCGGGAAGGCGACATCCTGCACGGCTGCGGCACGTCCGACATGAAGAGCGGCGTGGCCGTGCAGTTGCGCGTGGCCGCCGCGGTCGGCGCCGCGGGCGGTCCCACGCCGGTGCACGACCTCACCTTCGCCTTCTACGACTGCGAGGAGATCGAGGCGGCGCGCAACGGCCTCGGCCACGTCGCGCGCGAGCACCCCGACTGGCTCGCCGGCGACTTCGGCATCCTGCTGGAGGGCACCGAGGGCGTCATCGAGGGCGGCTGCCAGGGCACGATGCGCGCCCGGGTCACGGTGACCGGCACGCGGGCGCACAGCGCCCGCTCCTGGCTCGGGGAGAACGCGATCCACAAGGCCGCGCCGATCCTGGCCAGGCTCGCCGCGTATCAGGGCCGTGAGGTCGACGTCGAGGGCCTGCTGTACCGCGAGGGCCTCAACGCCGTCGGCGTGAGCGGCGGCGTCGCGGGCAACGTCATCCCGGACGAGTGCGCCGTCCTGGTCAACTACCGCTTCGCGCCCGACCGCTCCGAGGCGGACGCCGAGCGGCATGTGCGCGAGGTGTTCGAGGGCTTCGACGTCGAGGTCACCGACAGCGCCCCGGCCGCCCGTCCCGGCCTGGACCTGCCCGAGGCGGCCGCCTTCGCCGCGCTGATCGACGCGCCGGCGCGGGCCAAGTACGGCTGGACCGACGTGGCCCGCCTGTCCGGCCTCGGCGTTCCGTCGGTCAACTACGGCCCCGGCGACCCGAACCTCGCGCACACCCGCGAAGAACACGTCGATCTGGCGAGGGTCCGCGCGGCCGAGGGTCTGCTGCTCGGCTGGCTCGGCCTGGCCGACGCCCCGACCCGGCGGGTGAACTGATCGGATCGTGCCGACTGAACGGATCGTGCGGCCTGAACAAATGATGAACGGAACCTGTAAGACGCCTCAAAGCGTCGATCAGGGATAGAACTCCATCGCGCGGTGTGCTGGAATCGGTCCGGTCCACGTGGGGCGCGCGAAGGCACGACTTCGGGGCGAGGACATGGGACTGACCAGCGGTTTCTTCTTGGACGTGGTGATCGGTGCGGTCATCGCGCTGCCGCTGGCGACCATCCTGCTGTGGAGCCGCGTGCGCGGTCCGCGGCAACTGCGCAACGGACTGCGCGTCCTGATGATCGGGCTGTGCCAGGGCTGCGCCGTGCTGCTGGCCGGCCTGCTGATCAACAACTCCTTCCAGCTGTACACCTCGTGGTCCGACCTGCTGGGCGACAACGGCGGCCCGGGCGCGGTCCAGGGCGACCAGCAGATCGCCGGGGACTTCGGCACCGGCGCGGCCGCGCAACTGGGCTCGCAGGGCAGGACCTCCGGGATCTTCCGGCCGGACGGGCGGCCCGCCGAGTACCAGGCCACCGTCACCGGTGCCCGCTCCAAGGTCACCACCGACGTGACCGTGTGGCTGCCGCCGCAGTACTTCTCCCCGGCTTACGCGCACGCCCGGTTCCCGGTGATCGAACTGCTGTCCGGTTTCCCGGGCACGCCCGGCTCCTGGTTCCTCAGCCTCCAGGCGCCGAACATGATGAGCAGCGAGATCCTGGCGCTGCGCGCCCGGCCGGCGATCCTGGTCGGCCCGAACATCAACGTAGCCCGGCCGCACAACCCGGACTGCTCGAACATCCCGCACGGCGTGCAGGCGGCCACCTGGCTGACCCGCGACGTGCGCGACCTGATCGACTCGTCGTTCCGGGCCATTGCGAGCCGGGACGGCTGGGGCCTGATGGGCTACTCCGAGGGCGGCCTGTGCGCGTCCAAGCTGGCGCTGCAATACCCGGACATGTTCGCCGCGGGCGTCTCGATGAGCGGCGACGACCACCCCGACGGCGACCTGCTCCAGCCCGGCACCGCGCTGTACGACCAGAACAGCCCGCTGTGGCTGCTCAAGAACCGCCCGGCGCGGCCGGTTTCGCTGCTACTGACCGGCACACTGCAAGACGGCTCGACCGCCGCCGAGGCCGACGCGATGATCGCCGCGGCGAAGGCGCCGACCTCGATCGAGAAGCTGATCGCGCCGCGCGGCGGCCACAACGCCGGCGTGTGGAAGGCGGCCGAGCCGGTGTCGCTCGACTGGCTGGCCGACCGCCTGGCCGCGATCCAGCTCGTTCCGGGCACGCAGTCCACCCAGGGCAAGCCGGGCGGTACGAAGGACACCGCGGCCGGGGCGCCGGTCAAGCCGACGCTCGCACCGGGCGTCGACGGCGGCGGCGCGGACGCCGGACTCGCCGGCGCGGCCACCACCACGCACCACGGCTGACGGCGCCGCCCGGCGCATTCGCCGCCGCGCGGGCACGAGGCCGGCCTCGCCCGTTCACATCCGGTCGACCTGCGGTTCTCCGGATGCTCGACGGGCCGGGGGTACCGTGGTAAGGGTGACAGACGAGATGACGCCGCAGGAGAAGCGGCCGAACGGGGTGCGTTTCCGCGGGCCGGTGGTCCTGCGGCGCGGACAGGTCCAGGAATCCACCACCGACCAGCGGCTGCTCGATTCGCACGGGCCGACCGAATGGCTGCACTCCGACCCGTGGCGGGTGCACCGGATCACCGCCGAGTTCGTCGAGGGCTTCGGCGCGCTGGCCGAGCTCGGCCCGGCCGTGGCCGTCTTCGGCTCGGCCCGCACCAAGCCCGACTCGCCGGAGTACAAGGCGGCCGTCGAGGTCGGCCGGCTGCTGGCCGAGTCCGGCTACGCCGTGATCACCGGCGGCGGTCCGGGCGCGATGGAGGCGGCCAACCAGGGCGCGGTCAAGGGCGGCGGCATCTCCGTCGGCCTCGGCATCGAGCTGCCCTTCGAGCAGGGCCTGAACGACTACGTCGACCTCGGGGTCAACTTCCGCTACTTCTTCGCCCGCAAGACCATGTTCGTCAAGTACGCGCAGGGCTTCGTGGTGCTGCCCGGCGGTTTCGGCACCATGGACGAGTTGTTCGAGGCGCTGACCCTGGTGCAGACGCGCAAGGTCACCTCGTTCCCGATCGTGCTGCTCGGCACGGCGTACTGGTCCGGGCTGGTCGACTGGCTGCGCTCGGCGATGGTGGAGAACGGCAAGGCCTCGGCCGCCGACCTGGCGCTGTTCACGCTGACCGACTCGCCGGCCGAGGCGGTCGACGCGATCAGCGGCGCCACCGGCCACCGCGCCGCCGACGAGTCGGCCGCGTTCGCCGAGAAGGTCGCGGCGGAGCGGGCCGGAGAGCAGTGGCCGGAGGCCTGACAGACCGGGTCATCAGTATCAGGATGCTCCGATGCTTGCCCGCGCGGCGCCGAGCAGCGCGTCGCAGACCGCCGCCAGATCCTCGTCGCCGGTGACGTACGGCGGCATCGTGTAGATCAGGTCGCGGAACGGCCGGATCCACACGCCGCGGCGCACAGCCGCACGCGTCGCGGCGGCCATGTCCACCGGCCGGTCGAGCTGCAGCACGCCGATGCCGCCGAGTACGCGCACGTCCTGCACGCCCGCGATCTCGCGGCCCGCGGCCAGACCGTCGCGCAATCCGGACTCGATGCGCGCGACGTCCTGCTGCCAGGAGACCCCGCCGCGCGCGTCCGCGTCGAGCAGCAGGTCGATCGAGGCGAGCGCGACGGCGGCGGCCAGCGGATTGCCCATGAAGGTCGGGCCGTGCGCGAGGACCGGCACCTCGCCGCGGCTGATGCCCTCGGCGACCTCGCTCGTGCACAGCGCGGCCGCCATCGTGAGGTAACCGCCGGTCAGCGCCTTGCCGACGCACATCACGTCAGGCGCGACCCCGGCGTGACCGGCGGCGAACAGCCGCCCGGTGCGCCCGAAGCCGGTCGCGATCTCGTCGAAGATCAACAGCACGCCATGCGCGTCGCACAGGTCACGCAGCGTCCTTAGGTACGCAGGAGAGTGGAAACGCATCCCGCCCGCGCCTTGGACGACCGGCTCGACGATCACCGCCGCAAGTTCGTCCGCGTGA
>JBOHCW010000474.1:0-18134 GCA_050725375.1 Actinocrinis sp.
CCCGCTCGCGGTCGCGGGCAGCGCGGCCGCCGCCACCACCGCCCCGCAGCAGGCCGACCTGCCGACGCTCGGGCTGCCGAACGCGGCCCTGCCGCTCGGCCTGCCCGACTCGCTGGGCTCGCTGACCGCCGGGCTGCCGGTGGCGCACGCGCTGCCGGTCGACGACGCGGTGAACGGACTCATGCCGCCGCTCGGCCAGATCATGCAGGTCGGCGACCTCGGCCTACTGCCCCAGCGGCCCGCGGTGGCCGGGCCCGCGATCCGCTCGGCGATGCCGGACGCCGCCGGGCTGTCCGACGCGGCGAACCGGATGCTCTCCGGCTCCGCGGCGCAGGCGGTCTCCCGCCTCACCTCGGCGCTGCCGCTGGCCAACGTGGTGCCGCAGCTGGCCTCAGCCGGCGACGGCCCGCTCCAGCTGGCGCCGAACGTGCTGCGCCAGGGCGCGCTCGCAACGCTGGCGGACAACGTCGCACCCCAGTCCGACGCGCTGACCGGCGGACTGGTCGGCCAGACCCAGCCGCTGGTCTCGCAGCTGCACACGCGCGGCGTGCCGACCGTCGGCGAGCTCACGAACAACGTCAGCTCGACGAACCTGCCGGTCGTAGGCACTGTCGGCAGCCTGACGCAGACGCTGCCGGTAAGCAGCGTGCTGGGCAGCACCGGCCCGGTCACAGGCGCGCTGCAGAACGTCAGCGGCCTGTAGACGGCTGACGCAGCCTCAGCCTGAGCCTCAGCCGGTTGCAGTATCAGCCGGTATACGCGAACAGTTCGGCTAACCCATTCGGCGTCGCGAGAAAATACGCTCGTCCAATCTCCAGACGTTGGACGGAATCCGCTCCTTTACCCAAACGTTACCCATCGCGGCCGAAACCTCCACGGTCTCCGGCTCGTAATTCCCAGTGACACCGCCCCGGTCCGGTACGCGCCGCGGGGCGTGAGCGGGCCGTCGGCCCTCCTGGTCGGGCGCGGGCGCCAACCGCCCCGGACCGGACAGTCCACAAGGAAATGAGAGACACAGATGAGCCACGCCGGGCGTCGCATCGCCTCCACCGCCGCGGCCGCAGCCGCCGTCGCCCTGCCGATCGCCGCCGCCGGGTCCGCGCACGCGGACGCCCTGCCGGTGGTCGGCTCCCTGCCGGTGGTCGGAACCCTCGCCGACAGCGCCACCACGGGCGGCCTGACCCACGCCCTGCCGCTGGCCGGCCTGCCGGTCGTCGGCAACCTGGCCGGCGCGCAGTCGGGCGCCGCCTCCCCGCTCTCCAGCCTGCCCGTGGTCGGCGGCCTCGCCGGCAACGGCCTGCCGGACGTGGCGAGCCTGACCGGCAACGGCGGCTCCTCGCCGCTCAGCGGCCTGCCGGTGGTCGGCGGCCTGACCAACTCGATCGGTCAGGGGGGCCTGCCGGTCGTGGGGAACCTGCCGATGGTGGGCAGCCTCGCGGGTCTCGGCAACGCCGCGCAGCAGGGCGGCTCGGCCACCATGCAGACCTCGTCGATGTCGGTGCCGATGCAGGCCGCTCAGGCCGCGGCGGCCACCCAGTACCAGGCCAAGCACGCCAAGGTCGGATCCGCACGAGCGCGGCCGGCGACCCGCCGAACCCCACGAGGGATCAGCGGGCCGCCGGCCGTTTGTGGTGCCATGTGGCGCCCCGTAGTGCACGGTGTGCGCGTTAGGGCAGGCGCTCTGTTCAGGAATACGCGCTTAGAAACTACGCGCCGAGACGCGCGGCCGCGGCGGCGATGCGTTCGTCGGTCGCGGTCAGTGCGAGACGCACGTGGTGCTCGCCGCCGGAGCCGTAGAACTCGCCCGGCGCGGCCAGGATGCCGAGACCGGCCAGGTGCGCCAGCGTGTCCCAGGCCGGTTCGGGCTCACCGTCGACGATGCGTGAGGCCCACAGGTACAGCCCCGCCTCGGAGTGGTCGATCCGGAAACCCGCGCCCAGCAAGGCCGCACGCAACACCTCGCGGCGCGCGCGGTAGCGCTCCTTCTGCTCGGCGGCGTGCACGTCGTCGTCCAGTGCGGCGCCGGTCGCGGCCTGGACCGGGCCGGGCATCATCAATCCGGCGTGCTTGCGCACTTCGAGCAGGCCCGCGACGAGCGCCGGGTCGCCGGCCAGGAAGGCCGAACGGTAGCCGGCCAGGTTCGAGCGCTTGGACAGCGAGTGCACCGCGATCAGGCCCTCGTGGGTGCCGCCGCACACGTCGGGGTGCAGGACCGACACCGGGTCGTTGCCCTCCCAGCCGAGGGTGAGGTAGCACTCGTCCGAGGCGATGATCACACCGCACGACCGCGCCCAGGCGACGATCTCGCGCAGCGTCCGCACCGGGTACACCCGGCCGTGCGGGTTACCGGGCGAGTTCAGCCAGAGCAGCCGGACGTGTCGCGGTGCGCCGCCCTCAGACGCGTGGCCGCCCGCGACCCAGTCCTCGATCAGCACATTGTCAGACAGTGGCACCGGCGTGGCGCCGGCGAGCAGTGCGCCGATCTCATACGTCGGATACGCCGGAGTCGGGTACGCGACCGCGTCGCCGGCGCCGAGGCCGAGCTGCGCGGGCAGCCCGGCGACCAGCTCCTTCGAGCCGATCAGCGGCAGGACGGACACCGGCTCGACGGTCACGCCGAGCGCGCGCGCCATCCACGCCGAGGCCGCTTCACGCAGCCGCGCCGTGCCGTGCGTAGTCGGATAACCCGGTGAATCGGCGGCTTCGGTCAGCGCGCGCCGCACACTGAGCGGCGTCGGGTCGACCGGGGTGCCGACCGAAAGATCCACCCGCCCGCCGCCGTGCGCGTCCGCCTTGGCCGCGTACGGCTTGAGGCGGTCCCACGGGAACTGCGGCAGACGGGCGGAGGAGTTCGGCACGGCTCCGGCGTTCAGTGGCCCTCGCCCTGCCGGGGGACGGCCTGGATCACCGGGTGGTCCTTGGGGATCAGGCCCAGCTTCGAGGCACCGCCCGGCGAGCCGAGGTCCTCGAAGAACTCCACGTTGGCCTTGTAGTAGTCCTTCCACTGCTCCGGGGTGTCGTCCTCGTAGAAGATCGCCTCGACCGGGCAGACCGGCTCGCACGCGCCGCAGTCGACGCACTCGTCCGGGTGGATGTACAGCGAACGCTCGCCCTCATAGATGCAGTCGACCGGGCATTCCTCGATGCATGCCTTGTCCTTGACATCCACACAGGGCTGCGCGATGACGTAGGTCACGTCCGGGTCCTCCTGGCCTCGGGTCGGGGCGCGGTGATCCCCGACCCCTCGTCGATCGTTACGGTGAATCGTGCTGCACGGTCTGCTGTTCGCCGCCCCCGCGCGCGCGACCTCGCCGGGCGTTCGGGCGGTGATGCCCGACTAGTATCCCGCTTAGCGAAGCTCGGACGCACAAAGGGGCGCTGAAGTGGACGGTACAGCACCGCGAGCGGCAATCCCCATCGGTGTACGGGATGTGGGATCAAGGGTGGTGCTGCGCTACCGGCTGGACCCGGACGATCACGGCGCGTTCGGCGAGACGCTGAGCGACCTGGTCGGTGAGCTGCTGGAATGGCCGCCGGACGCCGACGGCTCGGCCACCGTGCGCCGCCGGGACGGTGAAGAGGTCTCGATCGCACTGTCGCGCCTGGTGGCCGGCAAGGTGATTCCGCCGGCCCCTGAGCGCCGGGTCCGCGACGGTGCCCGCTAAAGGCGGAGCGCTTTAGGCTCCGCCGGTCTCGCCGTTTCGCCCCATTTCGGTCGCCAGACGGAGTAGTGCCTTATGCGACTGTCGGCGCGTAACCGGCCGCGCTGAGCCTTGTCAGGACGGCCTCCGCCTGGTCCGGGCCGCGCGTCTCCAGAGTGAGGGCGACTTCGACCTCGCCGACGCGGAGGCCGGCGGACGTGCGGCCGTGTTCCACGTCGACGACGTTCGCGTCCACGGCGGCCAGTTCCGCGAGCAGCTGCGCGAGCGCGCCCGGCCGGTCCGTCAGCCGCAGCCGCAGCGAGAGGAACCGGCCGGCGGCGGCCAGGCCGTGCCGTATCAACCGCAGCAGGAGTAGCGGGTCGACGTTGCCGCCGGAGAGCACCGCGACCAGCGGGGTCTCGAACGGCGCGACACCCGGCGGGCCGGTCCCCCGCGTCGCCTCGATCAGCGCCGCGACGCCGACCGCGCCGGCCGGCTCGACGACCAGCTTGTTGCGCTCCAACAGAAGCAGCAGCGCCTGTGAGATCGACTCCTCCGACACGGTGAGCACCTCGGTGCCGAGCGTCTTGATGATCTCGAAGGGAATGTCGCCGGGGCAGCCGACCGCGATGCCGTCGGCCATCGTCGTCATCGAGGCCAGCGGCGTGGGCGCGCCCGCGGCCAGCGAGGGCGGGTACGCGGCGGCCGTCGCGGCCTGCACGCCGACGACGCGCACGTCCGGACGCAGCGCCCGCATGACCGTGGCGACCCCGGCGAGCAGCCCGCCGCCGCCGGTGGCGACCAGCACGGTCTTGACGTCGGGGCACTGTTCCAGGATCTCCAGGCCGACGGTGCCCTGGCCGGCGATCACGTCCGGGTGGTTGAAGGGGTGGATGAAGGCGGCGCCGGTCTCGTCGGCGAACCTCCGCGCTGCGATCAGCGCCTCGTCGACGGTCGTGCCTGCGAAGCGGACGCGTGCGCCGTACGACTCGGTCGCGGCGATCTTAGGCAGCGGCGCGCCCTCAGGCATGAAGACGGTTGACTCGATGTCATGCAGTGTCGCGGCCAGGGCTACGCCCTGCGCGTGGTTGCCGGCACTGGCGGCGACCACGCCCTTGGCGCGCTCGCTCGGCAACAGGTTGTGGATGTGTACATAGGCACCACGCACCTTGAACGAGCCGGCGCGCTGCAGGTTCTCGGCCTTGAACCAGACCTGTCCGCCGAACTGCTCGGAGAGCGGACGGGACCAGGCCAGCGGCGTGTGGCGCACGATGTCGGCCAGCAGCTTGCGGGCGGCCAACACGTCGTCGAGGGTCGCCGCGGGCGGCGGGGTCCGGTCCGTCATGGCTTCAGATTACGTGTAAAGGCGATCACCTTACGAGGGCCGCCGGGGGTACACGGCGGCGGGACAAAACGGTACCCGCGCAACACCATGTCATCGCCGCAGTGTCACCGCCACGGCCACCGCCACCACCGCCACGGCGCCACCGCGTGCGACCTGCGGCGGTGCCGCGATACGGAACCGGCTCGAAAATAACTTGCGCGCTACAAGCAATTCGCTATATAGTTGCACGGTACAAGCAAGTAAACCAGAGCCCTCACTCCACCCGAGGTACCCATGTCGGTCGACACTTTCGAGCAGCCCGCCTCCGCGGGCGCCCCCGGCACGCCGCCGACCGCGGACGAGCCGGCGACCGTCAATGACGTCGACGCGCTGACCGAAGCCATCCGGTCGCTGATGGTAAGGGCGAAGAACCGGCATCGGACGATCGAGCAGACCAGCGATCACGGCCGCATCGCCATCCTGTTCGTCCTGGCCCGCCACGGCGACATGCGCGCCTCGGCGCTCGCCAAGGAGGTCTCGCTCGACCTGTCCACCGTCAGCCGGCATCTGCGGACGCTGGAGGACGAGGGGCAGGTGGCCAAGAGCGCGGACCCCGACGACAAGCGGGCCTCGCAAGTAGGGCTCACCCCACGGGGACGGGACTTCGTACGGGAGTTCTGGCGCCACCGCGTCACATCGGTCCACTCAGCGCTGTCCGAGTGGAGCGGCGACGAGGTGCGCGCCTTGACCGAACTGCTCGACCGGTTCGTCCGTGACACCGAAGGATGCATCTAATGAACGCACCCGCGACGGCGGCGGACGACCGCCAAGTGATGTCGCACCGTCAGATCATGGTGGTCTTCAGCGGCCTGATGCTCGGCATGCTGCTGGCCGCCCTGGACCAGACCATCGTGTCCACCGCGCTGTGGACCATCGTGCAGAACCTCGACCCGGTCAACGGTCTGGCGCACCAGGCCTGGGTCGTGACCGCTTACCTGCTCGCCTCGACGGTGGTCACACCGATCTACGGCAAGCTCGCGGACCTCTACGGTCCGAAGAAGATATTCATGTTCGCCATCACGCTGTTCCTGGTCGGCTCCGCGCTGTGCGGCATGGCGCAGAGCATGACCGAGCTGATCGCCTTCCGCGCCCTGCAGGGCCTGGGCGGCGGCGGTCTGATGGCGCTGGTGTTCACCATCATCGGCGTGGTCGTCCCGCCGCGTGAGCGGGGCAAGTACCAGGGCTACTTCGGCGGCGTGTTCATGCTGGCCATGGTGCTCGGCCCGCTGATCGGCGGGTTCTTCACCGACCGCAGCCACCTGTTCGGGGTCACCGGCTGGCGCTGGATCTTCTACGTCAACCTGCCGATCGGCATCGTGGCGCTGATCGTGGTGTCCATCGTGCTGCACGTGCGCAGCGGCCAGATCAAGCACAAGATCGACTACCTCGGCGCGGGCCTGGTGGCCGCGGGCGCCTCGTCGCTGCTGCTGGTGACCGAGTGGGGCGGCAAGAACTACGCGTGGGGTTCGCCGATGATCATCGCCCTGATCGCGGGCGGCGCGGCGCTGCTGGCCTTCTTCGTGTTCTGGGAGTCCAGGATCGCCACCGAGCCGATCCTGCCGATGCACCTGTTCCGCAACTCGGTGTTCACCGTCTCCAACGCGATGGCCTTCGTGGTCGGCATCGCGATGATGGGCTCGCTGATCTACGTCTCGCTGTACCTGCAGCTGGTGGTCGGCTACACCCCGACCATGGCGGGCCTGGCGATCCTGCCGATGATGGCCGGCATCATGCCGGCCTCGATCATCGGCGGCCGGATGATCTCCAAGCTGGGCATCTACAAGCCGTTCCCGATCGCCGGCACCGCGATCGCCACGATCGGCATGTTCCTGATGTCCCGGCTGACCGAGCACACCGGCGCGGCCGAGCGGGGCGTGTACATGTTCGTGCTGGGCCTGGGCCTGGGCCTGGTGATGCCGGTGCTGACCCTCGCCGTGCAGAACGCCCTGCCGATCAAGGAGATCGGCGTCGGCACGTCAGCCAACCTGTTCTTCCGGAACATGGGCGGATCGTTCGGCACCGCGGTGTTCGGCGCGATCCTGACCAACCGGCTCGGCCACTACATCACCGCGGCGCTCGGCGCGAAGGGCAGCGGCCTCACGTCCAGCGGCAGCGCGACCGGCATCAGCCGGGCGAGCCTGGACAAGCTGAACGCGCAGACCCCGGGCATCGAGGCGACCGTGCTGCACGCGTTCGTGCAGTCGATGGCCGTGGTCTTCGAGGTGGCCGCCGTGATCATGGCGATCGGCTTCGTGCTCAGCCTCTTCCTCAAGCAGGTCACGCTGCGCACGGCCGGCGCCCCGAAGCCGCAGGGCACGCCCGACCCCGAGGGCACGACCGGCGACGCCGCGGGCGACGAGGCCATCGCGACCAGCGATGCCGCACCGGTCATGCACTAGCAACGCAGAGGACGGCACTGGTCCGGTTGCATTGACACGGTGCGCACCAACGGGGGCGTGTGCCGCGTCAATGCACCGGCGAACGACACGGACGAACTAAATCGGCCGCCTGGCAAGGGTCAACTGACCCCGCGTCAGGCGGCCGATTCGCGTTACCCATGGCACTGCACGCAGTCGACGTCAGTCGTTCGGCGACCAGTAACGCTCCGGGTGCACGATCAGCGCGGCGGCGCCGACCAGTCCGGACTCCTGGCCGAACGCGGCCGGCACGACGCGTACCGACCTGGCGAACTCCAGTCCGATCCGCTCGCGCAGCGTGGCCTCCAGCGGGTCGAACAGCAGCGGTCCGGCCTGCGACAGTCCGCCGCCGATCGCGACGACCTCGAGGTCGCACAGCAGCGTCGCCGAGGTGATCGCCAGGCCCAGCGCGCGGCCGGCCCGGTTGAGCGCGGACAGCGCGATCGGGTGCCCGCGCTGAGCGTCGGCGACCAGTTCGCGGCCGGTGCGCTGGTCCGCTGGCACGCCGGGACGCCAGCCCTGGTCGGCCGCCCAGCCGGTCAGCCGCGGCCCCGAGGCGATCGCCTCAAGGCAGCCGATGGACCCGCAGACGCACTCCGGCTCGTTCTCGTGCACGATCGCGTGCCCGATGTGCCCGGCGTTGCCGCTGCGTCCGTCGACCAGCCGCCCGCCGAGGATCAGCCCGCCGCCGACGCCCGTCGACACGACCATGCCGAGCATCTCGTCGACGCCCTGTCCCGCGCCGCGCCAGTGCTCCGCGATCGCGACGCAGATCGCGTCGTTGTGCACCCGGACCGGCCGGCCGGCGAACTCCTCGGCCAGCCGCGCGCGCAATGGGAACCCGCGCCAGTCCTCGATGTTCAGCGGCGAGACCTCGCCCTGCGGCCACCGCATCGGCCCACCGCACCCCACCCCGACGCCGACGAACTCGGCCGGGTCGGTCTTCAGCTCGCCGACCAGGTTCAGCAGGGTGCGCAGGATCAGTTCCCCGCCGTCCGGCACGCTCGCCCGGGGCGTGGCGCCCCGCAGGTTCTCCAGCACCCGGCCCTCGCCGTCCACGACGCCGACCGCCAGCTTCGTGCCGCCGATGTCGATGGCCAGGATTCGCTGTTCGGTCGCTTCCACGGGCGTGCGTTCCCTCCGATTCGGCTGACGGAAACGTCAGCTCGCGCAGACCCGTCCGCACAATGCGTCCCTGGCCGGCGCGCTTCACCGCTGTTGATCCGAACGGTACCCGAGCCCGGCTCGCCTAGACGACGCGGCCAGGCGATATTGCGCACGGCAGGGCAACTCGCCGCGTACCTCGTACGGGGCTGCCGACGCTGGTCTGCGCGGTGCGCGCCGCCCTACGCCGGGCCGGATTCCGGGTCGGCGAAGGCCAGGACGGACGCGGTGTAACCGTGCAGATGGTTGCGGCCGCCCACCGGGCCGATCTCGCCGGCGCCGAAGAAACCTGAGACCGCGTTCGTGCCCAGGCCGGCGCGTACGGCGAGGATGTCGTGGCCGGCGCCCAGCGGCTGCGGGAACAGGTCGCCGGCCCGTCCGTTGCACGACACGACCAGGGCGCCGCCGATCTTGCCGTAGCCGGGACGCTCCCGGCAGGCGGTCAGGACCGTGTCCAGTTCGCGGCCGGCGCTTCGGGCGTCGCGCAGTTGGAAGCGGACGGTGCGCCCGACGCTGATCACGTCGCCTACGGCCACGCCGCCGCGTTCGGCGTCGGTGCCGAGCACGCCGCGGATGAGGAAGTCGCCGCTCTCGTGCTGGTCGGCGTATTCGTCCATCGCCACGCCCAGGTGCAGGCCGGTGGACACCGCCTCGCGCTCGTCGGATTCCAGGTCGTCGAGGATCTCGCGCAGCTTCTCCAACGCCGGCGCTCCGGCCAGGCCGAGCAGCAGGTTGCCGTCCGCCGCGGTGACGGTCATGGTCGGGCCGATCGGGCGGCAGCCCTGGCTGACCGCTATGGCCGCGTCGACCGGGCCGCCGAGCATGACGCCGACCGCGCCCTCGTCGTACGTCGCGCCGCCGCGGATGAGGCGCGCGGAGCCGCGCCCGGCCGCGCCCGGCACGAGTCCGCCGACGAAGGGCAGGCCGGGCAGTGCCTCGTTGGAGCGTTCGACGAAGCCGTCGGCCGGGAAGCTGTGCGGGTCGGCCAGGACCAGGACCACCCGGTCGTCCGGCCAGGGCTCGGGCAGTCCGCCGACCGCGATCGACTCGCCGTCGCGTTTCGCGCGCAGGTTGAACGGCCGCACCCGCACGCCGGGCAGCCGGCCCGCCCACACCGCGACGGCCGGCTCGCCGCCGAGCAGCGGTCCGACCGCGCGAGCGTCGCCCATGACACCCGGACTGAGCGCGCCGACGATGACGCAGCGCTCGTTGCCCGTGTCCGCGACCATGGAGCCCACGGTCGCGGCGATCCGGTCGGCGTCGTCCGGATCGAGCACGCCGGCGAACACCGTGACCAGGTCGGGAGCGCCGTCCACCGTCGAGAGCGCACCGTACGCGGCCCGCCGCGCGGCCCGTTCCACGTCGGTGTCCACTGCCAGGCCCTCTCCGAAACGCGACATGCACCCCATGATTCCATCACCGGCGCACGCGGGCTGCGTACCGCGTGGTCGGGCGCCGGGATTGGCGGGTTTGCGACGCGCATGGAGCCGCAAGCCGGCGGGAGCGGGTTCAGTCGGCTCGGCGTACGGCGTGGCCCAGCACGTGCGGGGCGGCCGGCTGGACGACCAGGCGGCTGGACGGGAAGCGGAACCTGGTCAGGGTCCTGATCTCGAATCCGGCGCCGGCCACCGCCTCGGCGGTGTCCCGGGAGACGTGGCAGCCGGCCGCGAGCAGCGGCCAGAGCGTGGCGTCCAGCGCGCGCTGTCCCATCGCGGCCGGGCCGCTCTGCGAGCGCACGTGCTCCAGGAAGCGGAACTCGCCGCCGGGCCGCAGTACGCGCCGGATCTCGCGTAACGCAGCCTCCTGTGACGTGACCGAGCACAGCGCGAGCGAGACGACCACCGCGTCGGCCGACGCGTCGGCCAGCGGCAGGGCCTCGGCGACGCCGCCGATGACGTTGAGGAACGTCTGCCGCAGCACCGTGTTCTCGGCGTCGTGCGCCGCCTCGACCGCCTTGGCGCGCATGGTCGGCTCGGGCTCGATCGCGACCAGCCGCTCGATCTCGGGCGGATAGTAGTAGAAGTTCAGCCCGGTGCCCGCGCCGATCTCGACGACGTCGCCGGTCAGCCCGGCCAGCAGCCGCGTGCGGTACTCGGCGAAGCCGCCGCGGTCCATCGCCGCCGCGACACGCGAGTAGTACCTGGCGAACATCGGATGCGCGCGACGTGCGCGGCCCCGCGAGGCCGCCGCGTTCATTTCTTCACCCACACCTGAAAGGTTATCGGGCTTGCCGACGTCGGCTCGGTGATCTTCGTGGCGAGCCGGTATCGGCTGGCCGGAGCGCGCAACCCGGCGAGCAGCGCCTGGTCGATCTGCGGCGTCGTGGTGCCGTCCTCGATCGCCACGAGCTGGAAGTAGCCCTGGTCCACCGCCGCGCGATAGGCGGCCGGGCCGGTGAGCGACTGGCCCTGCGCGTCCTGGTAGAGGAAGAAGTACGTCGAACTGAACTGGCCCGGTTCCGCCGAGGTGTCGCCGCGCAGGTAGTAGATCGGCACCTCGTCGACCTCGACCAGGTAGTGCCCGCCGGGCTTCTGGTACTGCTCGATCGCGGCCACCAGGCGCGCGGAGTCGGGCCAGCCGTGGAACATGATGTTCGACTGCGACATGCCGAACGCGAGGGCCAGCACGCCGACGCCGATGCCCAGTTGCAGCCGGCCGAAGTGGCCGCCGACCAGCCGCACCAGGCCGTAACCGGCCAGCGGCGCGGCGAACAGCAGTCCGAAGCCCACGTGCTTCTGCAGGGAGACGTCGGTGTGCAGGCGCAACTGGTTCGCCGGGGCGAGCAGCGCGGTGCCGAGCAGCAGGACGGCCAGTGACACCCGCCCCCACTTGCCGAGCCGTAGGCGTGAGTCGACGTCGGAGCGGTAGCGGAACACGTAGTACACGCCGCCGACCAGGGCCGCCGCGAAGACGGGTCCGCCCCACTTGCCGATCTCAAGCAGCATCGTGTGCGCCGACGTGCCGCCTTGTGCGCGCGAGGTCGTGCTGAACTGGATGCCCTGAACGTACGAGGGCCCGGCGAGCTTGAGCGCTCCGTAGGTCATCGTCGCGGCCACCACGGTCAGCGACACCGGGCGCAGCAGCGCCCACCGCCGGCCCTGGTATGGGAGTGCACTGATGAACGCCAGGACCACGATCGTGGGCAGGAAGAGCAGCGAGGCGTACTTGGTGCCGACGGCGAGCAGCATCGGCAGCACGGCCAGCGCGTAATAGGGCCAGCTCGACGCGGCTGAACGCACCACGATCCAGGCGCCGAGCGCCAGCAGGAAGACGGCCGGGGCGTCGTAGGTCGCCAGCCCGCCGACGAAGATCGCCGAGGCGGTGGTGCCGAACAGCCCCGCGCCGCACAGCGCCGAGCGCACGCCGAACAGCCGCTTGCCGATCAGGTACACCAGGCAGGTCGCGCCGAGCATGAAGGCCAGGCTCAGCAGCCGCGCCGCGAACACGCCGCCGACCTGGTCCGCGAGGGCGCCGACGACCGGGTAGAGCACGGGCGCGCCGGAGAAGTACGTCGCGAAGTTGTCGATCGGCACGCCGTTGACCAGGTGGTCGAGTTCGAGGTGGCCGGAGTAGAGGTAGAGCGCCTCGTCCTCGAACGCGGAGTTGTTGCCGCGCAGCGAGAGCAGCGCCTGGGTGAGCAGGATCGTCAGCAGGATGCCGCGGCGCGGCGTGGGGATGAACCGCTTGAGTCCGGTGCGCGGCCTGCCGGCGAGCGACTCCTTCTCGTCACGCTCCGCCCCGCGCAGCGCGGAGACGTTGATCAGCGCGGTCTCGATCCGGTCCGTGGACCAGTCGGCCGGGCGGATCAGGATGCCGGTCTCCTCGTATGGGACCGAGTCGCGCCACGTGTCGTTGTTGTCGTGCTTGGCGGGCTCGCGGCCGGGCTGCGCACGCGGATCGGCGTAATCGTCCGGAACCGCTGACGACGCGCCGGCCGTCTCGGCGGTCGCGGCGGTCGCGGCGAGTACCTGCTCGACCTCTCCCGCCGCCTCACGGTCCGCCCACGCCTGTTGCACCCGTGCGGCGCGCTCGGCCCAGTCGTGCTGCGGCGGCTCGGACGGATGCGGCGGCTCGGACGGCGTTTCGCCCGCCGGATCGTTGAAGAGGTCGAACAGCAGGTCCTGGCCGACGTCCGGCCGCGCGGACGAAGCGGGATCGCGCTCCCCGGGCGACGGGGCGAGGCCGTCGTCGTTCAGTGTCCCGCTCATCGGGTGGTACTCACATCGAATCCGAAGTGCGCGGACGCGGCGCCCGACTTGAACGCGGACTTCACCGTCGGCCGGTTCTCCAGCCGCCAGTCGCCCTGGCGGTTGTAGTCGTACCAGACGAACCCGAGGATGTCGTCGTGCGTCCGGACGGCGTCGAACAGCGCGGTCACCGAGGTGACCTGGTTCGTCCCGGGCTCCGTGCTGGTCTCGGCGATGATGAACGGCTTCTGGGTGAATCCGCGGACCTGCAGCAGCGTCGGCAGCAGCAGCGTGCCGAAGGTGTGCGGGCCGCCGCTGGAGGACCAGTACGCGGTCACCCCGACCCAGTCCACGTATGCGTCGCCGGGGTACAGGGGCTTGAGTTTCACGCTCGGGACCGGGTGGATGTCGTTGGGGTTCCAGATCCAGATCACGTTGGTGGCGCCCGCCTTGGCGAACAGATCGTGGACGTGCCGCCAGGCGGCCACGAACTGCGCGGCCGTGGCCTGCTTGGTGCCCCACGGGTACCAGTCGCCGTTCATCTCATGGCCGAAGCTGATCGCCATGGGCAGGTTCAGCGTGCGTACCGACGCGGCGAAGCGGTTGATGTAGTCGTCCGACGCACCGGACGCGATCTGCGCGAGGCTGGTGTTGAACGGCTCCCACACCTGGAAGTAGAGCGCCCCGTAGGACCACGCGTTCTTGACCCCCTGCACGTCGAGGCCGGTGTTCCAGCCGACGTACTGGCCCAGGATGTTGGGCTTCTTGCCGGTCCAGCCGGCGAACTGCTGCGCCGGCGCGAGCGAGTCCGGTGAGCCGGACATCTCCAGGCCGAGGTACTTCTCGGCCGGCTTGACCAGCGGCGTCACGTCGTACGCGGGCCCGATCGGAGTCCGCGGCGCACTCGGCGACGCCGTCGCGCCCAACGCGGACCCGCCGCTGTTCGCCGACGCGCTCGGCGTCTGCCAGGCCGACGCGTCGTGCACGACCGAGCAACCGGCGGCCGTCGCGCACATCAGCAGGCTCACAGTCAGACGCGAGGCGAGCAGGCGCAGCCGGCCCCTCACGCGACCGCCGACTTCGGCTTGACCAGGACGCGCGCGGCCACGGCCGCGTAAAACAGCCCGGCGGCGAGCAACACCATGAAGTTGAGCGGGTCCATCGTGTACATCCGCCACAGGCACAGGCCGACCCACGCGGCGGCGGTGGCCGCGGTCCAGCCGATCATCCCGATCCAGAACCGCTTGCTGCGCCCCTGCTTCTTCGCCGAGGAGCCGGAGGGCTGCCAGCCCATCCGGTTGTTGCGCAGCACGTCCCAGATCGTGAAGACGTGCGCCCAGCCGTAGACCATCCGGCAGGCGTACGCCTCAAGCCGGTAGGGCGCGCGGTGCCACAGCGGGAAGACGACGCCGGCGTAGATCAGGCCGGGGACCATGTAGACCAGGTTCGTCAGCCGCAGGTCCTGCGGCAGCCCGGCCAGCAGCGCTATCGGGATCAGCGGCAGCACGAAGGTCATCAGGGCCGTGTGAACGTAGTAGAAGAACCCTGACAGATAGCTCAGCCGCACCCGCCACGGCAGCTTGGACTTCCAGAACTTGGCGCTGCCCAGCATGCTCATGTTGCCCGAGCACCAGCGGTACTGCTGGTTGACGTACGCGGCAACGTTGTCGGGGCAAACGCCGGTCGACAGCGCGATCGGCACGTACTTCAGCCGCCAGCCGCGCAGGTAGAGGTCGAAGCCGGTGTGCACGTCCTCGGAGTGCTCGATCAGGGTCATGCCGCCGTTGTCGTCGAGGGCGGCGCGCCGGTAGACCGCGCAGGTGCCGACGCATATCGCGCCGTCGTAGCGGGACAGGGACGTCTGCACGTTGCGATAGAACAGCTCCTGCACCGCGCCGGCGCCGCGCTCCAGCCAGTTCTGCGTGTCGAGCACCCGGAAGAACTGCGGGGTCTGCACGATGCCGACGGCCGGGTCGGCCTCCATGTGCGGCAGTGTCTCGTCAAGCATGTCCGGCCGCGGCGCGAAGTCGGCGTCGAGCAGCAATATGTAATCGCCGCGCGATATTCGATAGCCGTACAGGAGATTTCCAGCCTTCTTATACCAGCCTCGATTGGAACGGCCGGCGTACACGTAACCGAACTCTCGGGCCATGCGGCGCAACTGCGGGCTGTCCGCGTCATCGAGCACATAGACGTTGACCTCGCCGCGATAGTGCTCGGCCATCAGCGCGACGTGCGTCCACGTGTTGCGCAACACCGCGACCGGCTCGCCGCAGACGGGCAGCAACACGTCCACGGACGGATAGGTCTGCGGCCGCCAGGACTTGACCACCGCGTCGTGCGCGGCCAGGTCGAAGTCCTTGTTGGCGCCGGTCACCACGGTCGAGATGATGAAGTACAGGACGGTGAAGGTCAGAAACGGCAGATAGGCCCAGAACCAGGCCGATACCTGGATCATCCGGACCTGGCTCAGCACCAGGAACATGAAGCCGACCGCCGACCAGCCCACCATCAGGAGCGCGTTGCGGTTGACATAAGAGTATTTCTCTTTGTCATCAGGGGGCTGAGGCAACGCCGGATCGGCCGCGGCGGGCAGGATGATCCGGGGTATCCGGCGGGTCGGCGCCGAGGGCGAGGCCATCTTGGTCGGCTCCGTACGAGCGCCTTCGGCCACGTCGGTCACGTCGAGCGAACCCCTCCCGGACTGGGCGGCCGAGCCGCCGCGAGCCCGGCAATGCTATCCCCAATCGCGCGGCGGACAACAGTTGCGGACGGCCCGCCGAACCGCTTGTTGCATAGCTGTTGCGCATGGATAGAATCGCCAATCACCCCGCCGGATATCCGGGTTTTCCCGGCCGCGGGACCGCAAATCGAGCTCGGGTAAGGGGCTGCATGGAAAACGCCGCATCCATTCTCGACGATTTGCGGACGGCGGTTCCGCAGGGCCGGTCGGAGTTCGACGACCGGCAGATCGCGCTGCTCGGCGAGCTCACCGGGCGGCTCGCCGCGGCCCGGCCGGACGCCTATGAGGAGTTCCAGCGCTTTCTATCCATACGCGAACGCGGTATCGCGCTTTCCCGCGAGCGGGTGGCCGGATGGCTTTCCGACCGCAGGATTCTGGTCACCGGCGGCACCGGCTGTATCGGCTCGATGCTCATGGAGCAGCTGGCCGCGATCGGCCCGTCGCGCCTGGTCACGATGACCCGCGGCACCACCGCGCCGTGGCGGCTGCTGCCGAGCGCACAGTACGTGCGCGGCGACGTGCGCGACCGCGAGCGGGTCGCGCAGGTGTTCGCGGACGTGCGCCCGGACGTCGTCTTCCATGTCGCGGCGCAGCGCGAGCCGGGCCGCGCCGAGGTCGAGGTGCACCGCACGCTGACCACGAACCTGCTGGGCACCCGCAACATCCTGGACGCGGCCGTCGAGCACGGCGCGGGCCACGTCGTGTGCGCGTCGACGGGCAAAGCCCTGCGACCGTACTCGCCGGACGTCTACGCGGCCTCGAAGCGCGCGGCCGAGTGGCTGATGGCGCGTACCGCCGCACAGTCGGACATAAGAGTCAGTGCCGCGCGATTCACCCATGTCGTGGACAACTCGATCATCGGCGACCGGCTGCGCCGCTGGTGCAAATCCGGTGTGATACGCCTGCACAGCGCCGAGATCGACTTCTACGTGCAGTCCGCGCTGGAGTCCGCGCAACTGCTGCTCAACTCGGGACTGGGCACCCGTCCCGGCCTGGTGCGCATGCACGCGCTGCGCAACCTGGACTGGCCGGTGAACCTGCTGGACCTGGCGCTCGGGATGATCATCGAGACCCGCTCGCCGTCGCCGGTCTACATAGCGGGGTACGAGCAGGGATACGAGTCGGAGGCGTTCGGCGGCCTGTACGACCCGCGCACGGCCGGCGGGATCAGCCCGCTGATCAACATGTTCGAGGCCGAGTCCGTGGTGCCCGGCGACTGTACCGAGACCGACGCGTTCGACCTGCTGCCGCCCTCGGACGACGCCGAGGCGCTGGGCCGGTTCGAGGCGTTGGAAGAGCTCTGCGAGCGCACGAGCGACCCGGCCGCGTTGCGCGGCCCGTTCGACGCGCTGTCCGTCGCACTGCTGGACACGACTGTGCGCGACGTGCCGAAGCCCGCGCTGCGCCGGGCGATCGAGCTGGCCACGCAGCGCAGGTCCGGCCCGAACCGTGCGCACGACCTGCAGTTGGACGCGATGCGCCGCTGGTCCGAGTAGCCGGGGCCGCGACGTTCCGCGGCGAGACGAGAGCGGATCCGCCCGAAGGCGAGTCCGCACCCGTACTCGCTACGTCCTACGCTGATCAGCTTTGCTTGTGTTCCACAGGCCGGGTCTCGCTGCCCGCGTGTTCGACGGGCTGTGCCTAACTTCCCTTGTGCTCCACCAGGAAGGGAATCAGCTCATTGATCTGCGACACGAATCCGGACGGCACGCCGGGCGTGTTGATCGCGTTCCGCAGCTCGCTGACCCCCTGCTGGACCGACGAGCCGGTGCCGATCTCACCCTGCAGGGTGCTGACGGCGCCGCTGAGCGGTCCGGTCGCCTGCTGCGGGATCTGCCCGTTCGACTCGGCCTGCGAGATGGTCGTCTTGATCTGGGTCAGCGCCTCGCCGGGCGTGTTGGGCGCGGTGGCCAGCGGTGACGGGGTGTACCCGGGCGTGCCGCCCGATCCGGTTCCCGCGCTCGCGCCGGCCGATGCCGTGACCCCGCCGCTGAGCGGGGCCGAGGCGACCGGGGACGCGCTCGGCGACGTGCCGACGCCGGCTCCGGCCGTCGTACTCGCCGACGCTCCGGCGCTCGCACTGGCACCCGAGCCAGCGCCCGAAGTCCCACCGGACGCCTGTCCGGTGGCGCCCGACGAGCTGTTCGGCGACGCGGAGGGCGAAGATCCGCCGCTCGCACTGCATCCCCACACGATGGCGACGATGACCACCAGGACGATCGCGATCGCCACGTACATGGCCGACTTCGGCCGGTTCGGCGGCGTTCCGTGCCGGCCGGACGGCGAACCGGTCGGCGGCGAAGGCGGCGCGGAAGCAGGCGAAGCGGTGGGCACAGCCGTGGCAGCGCCCCCACGTCCGCGCGTGCCGCTGCTCATCGCCTCGGCGGCGATCCCCATACTGGCCCCGACGCCGACCCCCGCACCGACCAGCGCGCCGGCGCCGCGTGAAGATCCGGCCTGCGCCGCGGCGACTTCGACCTCTGTCTCCTCGATCACCGCCGCGGACGCCGAGATCTCTCCGGCCTGCGCGAACGCACCCGCCGCGCCTACACCCGCCACCTCGCCGACGCCGACCTCGGCCACGCCGACCTCTTCGAC
>JBOHCW010000475.1:0-10918 GCA_050725375.1 Actinocrinis sp.
GCGCCTCCACCGTCTGCAGGGTCTCGTCCACCGACAGGGTCGTCTGCGACAGCCACACCACGCGGTCCGGGTCACGGACCTCGATGTTGTCGACGTCGTCTGGCCCGTCGACGAGGGTGATGTAGTCCGGCGCTTCGCCGGAGGTGCCGATGACCTCCTCGTGGCCCTCGTGGCCGATCAGCAGGATGTCGTAGCCCTCGTCGGCGAAGCGCACCGCCTCCTTGTGCACCTTGGTCACCAGCGGGCACGTGGCGTCGATGGTCTTGAGCCGCCGCTGCGACGCCTGGTCGTGCACCTCGGGGGCCACGCCGTGCGCGGAGAAGATGACGATGGAGCCCTCCGGCACCTCCTCGTTCTCCTCGACGAACACCGCCCCGCGCTCTTCCAGGGTCTGCACGACGTGCTTGTTGTGCACGATCTGCTTCCGGACGTAGACCGGCGCGCCGTATTGTTCGAGCGCCCGTTCGACCGTGAGCACCGCGCGGTCGACGCCCGCGCAGTAGCCGCGCGGCGCGGCGAGCAGGACCCGCTTGCGCGGCGTGGAGGCGGCGGACGGAGCGGGCGCGGCGGGCGCCGGGGCTGAACCGGAGGCGGTGACCATGCCTCCATGGTATTCGCGTGTGCCGCGCAGTCCCCAGTACGGGACGGCCGATCTTTACATCTCTCGCACACTTTTCCGCGAGCGGTCATCGCGCCAGGTCGGACGGGCGGGCGCGGCCGCGCCGATTCGGCCGGCGGTGTCGGGGTCAGGCGCTAGCGTGGGTCCGTGGCCCTGCAGACATCGTTCGAGAACCCGGTTCCGGTCGCCGCCCTGGCGGGCATGGTGGGCGACTGGATCGACCGGCTCGGCGCGATCTGGGTCGAGGGCCAGATCACCGAGATCAGCCGGCGGCCGGGTGCCGGGATGGTGTTCCTGACGCTGCGTGACCCGTCGCAGAACGTGTCGGTCGGCGTGACGTGTTATCGCAACGTGTACGAGAAGGTCGTGCCCGCGCCGTCCGAGGGCGCACGCGTCGTGGTGCTCGGCAAGCCGAACTTCTACCGTCCGCGCGGCCAGTTCTCGCTGCTCGCGCAGGAGTTGCGCCCGGTCGGCATCGGCGAGTTGCTGGCGCGCCTTGAGGAACTGAAGCGGCGTCTGGCGGCCGAGGGCCTGTTCGATCAGGACCGCAAGAAGCGGCTGCCGTTCCTGCCGCGCCTGATCGGCCTGATCTGCGGACGGGCGTCGGCGGCCGAGAAGGACGTGCTGGAGAACGCGCAGCGCCGCTGGCCGGGCGTGCGCTTCGAGGTGCGTGAGACGGCGGTGCAGGGCGCGACGGCGGTCGCGGGCGTCACGGCGGCGCTGGCCGCGCTGGACGCGCACGCCGAGGTGGACGTGATCGTGATCGCGCGCGGCGGCGGCTCGGTCGAGGACCTGCTGCCGTTCTCGGACGAACAGCTGATCAGGGCGGTGGCGGCCTGCCGGACCCCGGTCGTCTCGGCGATCGGCCACGAGCCGGACTCGCCGCTGCTCGACCTGGTCGCGGACCTGCGCGCGTCCACGCCCACCGACGCCGCGAAGCGGATCGTGCCCGACGTGCGCGAGGAACTGGACCGGGTGGCGCGGGCCCGCGACCAGCTCTGGCGCGCGGTCAACCGCCTGCTGGAGCGGGAGCAGCACGCGCTGGACGCGTTCAAGTCCAGGCCGGTCCTCGCCGCGCCCTATGCGGCCCTCGACCAGCGCGCACAGGAGGTCGCGACGCTGTACGACCGGGCCTTCCGTTGGATGGACAACACGATCGCCCGTGACGGCGACGTCCTGCACCAGACCCTCGCCCGCGTTCGTGCGCTCTCTCCCTTAGCCACGCTGGAGCGCGGTTACGCAGTGGTGCAGCGTAAGGGCGGCGTGGTCGTGCGTAAGCCGCAGGATGTAGAGCCCGGCGACGCGTTGACGGTCCGCCTCGCCGGCGGTTCTCTCGACGCGACGGCCGGCCGGCGCGCCGCGGACTCCGCCTCCAAGGCCTGATCCGGCCCGGGACCGCGATTGTCGCCGCCGCGGTTCAGCGCCCTGCGATCCAGGCGGTCATCGCGCGGCCGCGCGGGTCGTTGAAGCCGAGGTCGCGGTACATGGACTCACCCGCTTCGGAGGCGTGCAGGTCGACGCGCGGGACGCCGCAGTCACGCATCCAGCCCATCGTCGCGTCGACCGAGGCGCGGGCGTGGCCCCGGCGCCGGTGCCGCGGGTCGGTGGCGACGCTGAGGATGTAGCCGGTCACGCCGTCGGGGTTCGCCGGACCGGGCAGCCGTCGCTCGATCACGCCGACCGAGCAGGAGGCCAGCACGCCCGGCTCGTCGACCGCGTCGGTGACGAACGCCTGCAGCGGGCCGTCCGCGTCGGCCAGCGCGGTCTGGAACGCCTCGACGCACGGCTGCCACCAGGTGTGGTCGACGACCGGGCCGAAGATGGACAACATCACCTCGCGCAGCCGGGTCAGTTCCTCGGCGTCCTCGACCACCGCGCGGCGTGCCACGATTCCCACGGTTGCGCTCCTTGCCCCTCGCTGTCGCACCGGCAACCTATCGTTACCTCCATGGCGAAAGAAGCGAATTCCGCGAGCACGGCCGGGACCGCGGCGTCGGGCACTGTGGCTTCGAACACCGCGGCGTCGGGTGCCGCCCCGGAAACGGACGCGCGGGACGGGCTGGACGGCCTCGGCTACGAGCAGGCGCGCGAGGAGTTGGTCTCGACGGTGCAGCGGCTGGAGACCGGCGGCCTGCCGCTGGAGGAGTCGCTGGCGCTGTGGGAGCGCGGCGAGGCGCTGGCCGCGCTGTGCCAGTCCAAGCTGGACGGGGCGCGCGCACGGCTGGACGCGGCCGTGGCGGCGCGTGAGGCTCAGGAGGGCTAGAAAGGCGGGCTAGAACGCGGCATCAGCGACGATGCGGGCAACCACCGCTCAGCATCACCGGTCAGGCGGGCGACGGCCCGCTCAGCGCAGCGCGGCGGCGAGCTGTTCGAGCTCTGGCAGGCTCGCACTGCCGGCCACGATGACGGTCGACTTCGCGTCAGAGTGGTACAGCACGGTGCGCAACGCGGTCGGAGTGGTGCCCGTGTAGCGCTGCCAGACGTTCGGGGTGGCCCCGTTGATCGGCACGGCGGTGCTCGGCGAGGCGTCGGAGTGCTGGTCGCTCAGGAACCCGGCGAGCAGTTCGGTGGTCTGCTCCACGGACACGTAGGCGCCGCTCGGGGTCAGGTAGCCCAGATGCCAGTCCGCGGCCGTGGCGCCCTGCGGCTGGTAGTACTCCGAGGTCAGCTTCCAGCCCGCCGGCACGGTGCTCGGCGCCACGAGCGTGAAGGGCACGGCCTGGCGCGCGGCCGAGAGCGTGGACTGGTACGACGCCGTGTCGATGACGTGCACCGGATTGCCGGCGTTGGACGGCGAGATCGCCAGCACGATCGCGATCGGGACAGCGATCACCGCCAGGGAGAGCACCATGTCCCGCATGGTGGTCCGCAGCCTCGATTTCGCCTTCGCCATGCCCCCATGGTCCCGGATCCGCCGCCGGGACCGAGCACCGGGGGCGGCCTTGTCCGCACCGCTACGATCGGAAGATCAGATGTCCAGTGCGGAAGGACACCTCATGAGCAGTACTCCCGAGACCGACGCCCCCCAGCTTCCCGACCGGAACCTGGCGTTGGAGCTGGTCCGCGTCACCGAGGCGGCGGCCATGGCGGCCGGCCGCTGGGTGGGGCGCGGCGACAAGAACGGCGCGGACGGCGCCGCGGTCGGCGCGATGCGCCGGCTGATCAACACCGTCTCGATGGACGGCGTAGTGGTGATCGGCGAGGGCGAGAAGGACAACGCGCCGATGCTGTACAACGGCGAGCGCGTCGGCAACGGCGACGGACCCGAGTGCGATGTCGCGGTCGACCCGATCGACGGCACCACGCTGAACGCCAAGGGCATGCCGAACGCCATCGCGGTCATCGCGCTGGCCGAACGCGGCGCGATGTACGACCCGTCGGCCGTCTTCTACATGGAGAAGCTGGTCGCCGGGCCGGAGGCGGCCGAGGCAGTAGACGTGACGGCGCCGGTCGAGCACAACATCAAGGCTGTCGCGCGGGCAAAGGGCATTAAGCCCTCCGAGGTCACCGTGGTGATCCTGGACCGGCCACGGCATGAGCAGCTGGTGCGCGACGTGCGTGAGACCGGCGCGCGCATCAAGTTCATCTCGGACGGTGACGTCGCCGGTGCGATCACAGCCGTACGGCCCGACACTGGCATCGATCTGCTGTTGGGCATCGGTGGTACGCCAGAGGGCATCATCGCCGCGTGCGCGGTGAAGTGTCTCGGCGGTGTGATCCAGGGCAGGCTGTGGCCGCGTGACGAGGCGGAGCGGCGTAAGGCGCTCGACGCGGGACACGACCTCGCTCAGGTGCTCGCGACCGACGACCTGGTCACCGGCGAGAACGCCTTCGTCGCGATCACGGGCATCACAGACGGCGAACTCGCGCGCGGCGTGCGATACCGGCCCGGCGGGGCGATCACCTCCTCGCTGGTGATGCGCTCCAAGAGCGGGACCGTGCGCAAGATGGAGTCGGAGCACCAGCTCAACAAGCTGCGTAAGTACAGCGTCATCGACTTCGGCTGACGAGCCCGGGTCAAACGCATCCCGTGACCACATGACGACCACAACCACATTCGACAACTGAATCTGACTCAACTCACCCTCCGGCTCATTCGTTCGGCCGATTGCGCGGCCGCTTCAGGCGGGCAAGGGGTGGACACGGGTGGTACCTCTGATGAAGAGGACCGGATTTGTCACCGCCCGTTCACGCCGACGGAGGCGCCTGATGGCGAGTCAGACCGAGGACGCCACACCGGACGTCGCCCCCGCCGACGAGGACGCGAGGCGCGTCCGGCTGGTGTTCGCGGGCGTCATGCTCGGCATGTTCCTCGCCGCGCTCGACCAGACGATCGTCTCGACCGCGCTGCCGACCATCGTGAGCGACCTGGGCGGGGCCAACCACCTGTCGTGGGTGGTCACGGCGTACCTGCTCGCGTCGACCGCGACCACGCCGCTGTGGGGCAAGCTCGGCGACCTGTTCGGCCGCAAGACCGTCTTCCAGGTCTGCATCGTGCTCTTCCTGATCGGCTCGGCGCTGTGCGGCGTGGCGCGCAACATGCCGGAGCTGATCGGGTTCCGCGCGTTCCAGGGCGTCGGCGGCGGCGGGCTGATGGTGCTGGCGATGGCGGTCATCGGCGACGTCGTGCCGCCGCGCGACCGCGGCCGGTACCAGGGCGTGATCGGCGCGGTGTTCGGCGTCTCGTCGGTGCTCGGGCCGCTGCTCGGCGGCTTCCTGGTGGACAACCTGTCCTGGCGCTGGGTGTTCTACGTCAACCTGCCGGTCGGCGTGGTCGCGCTCGCGGTGATCGCGGCGGCGCTCAAGTCCAGGTCGCCGCAGATCCGGCCGCGCATCGACTACCTGGGCACCACGCTGCTGGCCGCCGCGTCCACCTGCCTGGTGCTGATCACCAGCCTCGGCGGCACCACGTGGGGATGGAACTCGGCGCAGGTGTGGGGCATGGGGATCGGCGCGGTGGTGCTGCTGTTCGCGTTCGTGCTGGTCGAGCAGCGGGTGCCGGAGCCGGTGCTGCCGCTGCGGCTGTTTCGCAACCCGGTGTTCTCGATGTGCTCGGCGATCGGGTTCGTGGTCGGTCTGTGCATGTTCGGCGCGCTGTCCTTCATCCCGCTGTTCATGCAGGTCGTCAACGGGAACTCGCCGACCCAGTCGGGCCTGCGGCTGCTGCCGATGATGGCCGGGCTGCTGGTGTCCTCGATCGGCACCGGGCAGCTGATCAGCCGATACGGAAAGTACAAGATCTACCCGATCGTCGGCACGGTGTTCATGGCCTTCGGGCTGTACCTGCTCTCCCGGGTCGACGAGCACACCAGCGCGGTGATCATGGGCCTGGACATGGCCGTGTTCGGGTTCGGGCTCGGCCTGACCATGCAGGTGCTGATCATCGCGGTGCAGAACACGGTCGACTACTCCGACCTGGGCACGGCGACCTCCGGCGCGACGTACTTCCGCTCGATCGGCGGCTCGTTCGGCGCGTCGATCTTCGGCACGATCCTGAGCAACCGGCTGCGCACGAACATCGCGGACGCGCTGGCGAACCACACGCTCTCGCCGCAGTTCCCGGTGGCCAGGATCGTCGAGTCGCCGACCGCGGTGCGGCGGTTGCCGCCGGCGACCGCGGCGCCGTTCCTGCACGTCTACGCGCAGTCGGTGCAGACCATCTTCCTGGTCGCGGTGCCGATCGCGCTGGTCGCGTTCGCGCTCTCGCTGTTCCTGCGCGAGGTCCCGCTGCGCGGCGCGACCCGGGCCGCCGAGGCTGGCGAGGTCTCCGGCCTGCCGACCTTCCGCAGTTCGCTGGACGAGATCGAGGGCGCGCTCACCCGGCTGAGCAGCAGGCAGAACCTGTGGGACCGCTACGAGACGGTGATCGAGCGCGCGGGCGTGGACATCACGGTTCAGCAGGCGTACAGCCTGTTCCGGCTGCACCACGCCGGGCCGATCACCGACGAGACGGCTGCGAAACGGCTGTGCACGCCGGTGGAGAAGGTACGCGAGAAGATCGACAACGTGGTCGCCACCGGCCGCGCGCAGCGGGACACGAACGGCGTGGTCACGCTGACGCCGGCCGGCGTGCAGGTGATCGACCAGCTCAGCAGCGCGCGGGAGGAGATCCTGCAGGACCAGCTGGCCGGCTGGTCGCCGGAGCAGCACGCCGACCTGCTGGCCATGCTGCGCACGCTCGCGAACAACTCGCTGGACGCGCCGAACCGCAACGTCCTGGCGCGTGAGGCCGCGTCACGTGAGAGTACGTCAGCTCCGTAAAGTGGCCGGAGACGGCGTAGAGCGTGTCCGGCAGAACGGTGACGGTGTGACCGGCGACGGTCACAGCAAGGGTGTATTTACGGCAAACGGGCGTGCCTGGTGAAAGAAAGCCGGTCTGGACAAACCACAGCGCGTCAGGCGAACAGCGCGCGGAAGCTGTCGGACCACGGCGTAGGGCGCAGGTCGTCGCGTGAGACCTTCACGTTCGTACGGTTGCCGCGCGCGTGCACGATCTCCTCACCGTTCTCGCCCTCGGACAGGCAGCGGAAGGTATAAGTCGCGCTGGTGTTGCCTACGCGCGCGCATCCGATCTCGACGACGAGATCGCCGCGCTCACGGGTGAAGGGACTGATGAACTCGATCTCGTAGTTCTTGACCACGGTGTGCGCGTCCGACGGATCGACGTCGGGCATCGAGTGGAACCAGACGGCCATCGCGCGCTCGACATGGATCGCGTAGCGCGCGTTGTGCAGCACACCGACCATGTCGAGCTCGTCGAACCACACCGTCGAACGGTGGACGAACAGCGGCTTGCCGGGCTCGGCGCCGTCCGCCGACGAACTGTCGATACCGCGATTCACGAGCGCAACCATTTCCGCTTCGGCGACTTGGCCTCGACGTTACCGAACAGCGAGATGCCGCGCACGCGCACCACCGGCGTCTCCGGACCCATCACGGTGTACTGCGGCGAGGTCAGCTTTCGCGCGCCGAAGATCGCGCTGCCCTCGTCGTACACGACGACGCCTTCCGGCACCCGGATGATCACCTCGCCGAACACCGCGTTGGCCGTGATGGTGATCTCGCGCTTCTCCAGCACCGCCTCGGTCAGGTCCAGCTCGATCGAGCCGAACACCGCGCTGCCGACCAGGCCGGAGCGCACGAGCCAGCGTCCGGTGCGCTTGGCCTCACCGAACACCGCGACCACCTGGTCGCCGCTGTTGTAGCGCGCGGCCGCGTCCTCGACGCGCGCGGTCGGCACGCCGCCCGCCGAGGCGTCGACGGCGGTGGGCGGCGCGAAGACCACCGGCAGGTCCGCGACCAGCGGCCGCAGTTCGCCCATGGTCTTGGCCGTGTACGCGGCTTCGAGCCGTTCGCTGTGCTCCTCGGTGCTCAGCCGCCCCTCGGCGAAGGCCCGCCCGAGCAGTTCGGCGACGTGCTCGCGGTCGGCGTCGGAGGCGCGCAGAGCGCCGCCGCCGTCCTGCGGCTCTCTCATCGCGGGGGTGGTCACCCCTCTTACGCTACCGTCGCCGGGCGGACAAGGTCAGCCCGGATCCGCGCCGGACCCGCGTCAATTCAGGTTCTCGCCGGACCCGCGTCAGTCCAGATCCTCTTCCAGGATGTGCATGGCCTCGGCGACCGCGCGCTCCGGGTCGCGCTCGCGCAGGGCGCGCAGCAGGACGTGGTGCCGCAGCTCCATGTGAGCGTCCTGACTCGCCTCGGACGCCACCCTGGTCAGCACGGACGCGAGCGCGTCGGCCATCTCCAGGTACAGCTCCAGCAACATCGGGTTGTGCGCGGCCGCGACGACGCACTGGTGGAAGCGGATGTCCGCGCGCACCCACGAGTCGACCCAGCTCAGATCGGCCGGGTCGAACGTGCCGGCGGCGTGCGCGGCCTCGTCCCGCTCGGCCAGCGCGGCCTCACACGCGGCCAGGTCCGCCTCGGTGCGGCGGTTCGCGGCCAGCAGCGCGGCCTGTGCTTCGAGCGCGCGGCGCACCTCTTGGACGTGCTTGTCGGACGAGCGTGCGATCTGGCGGCGAAACGCGCCGGACAGCTCACTGCGCGTCTTGACGTACGTGCCGTCGCCCTGACGCACTTCGAGCAGGCCGGCGTGTGACAGTGCCTTGACGGCCTCACGCAGCGTGCCGCGCCCTACCTGCAACCGCTCGATGAGTTCTGACTCGGGCGGGATACGCTGCCCGACCGGCCAGGTCCCCGAGGTGATCTGGTCGCGCAACCGCTCGATGATCTCGTCGACCAGCGAGCCCCGCCGCATCCCCGCCAACTCGGCCATGGCCGTTCAGCCCTCCAGTTCCAGCCGCGCGCGAACACTGTCCGTCCGCTCACCGTCTCGTCGAAGCTCCGCGTCGAGGGTGCCGCGCCGTCCCGAGGCAACGTACAGGCCGACGGCGCCCTGTCCGACCACCAACACCGCCATCGCGAGCAGCGGCACCCGCCACGAACCCATCGCATCGTGCAGCATTCCGGCGGCGAACGGCGCGCCCGCCGCGCCGAAGTACCCGAGCGACTGCGCGAACGTGGACAGGGCGGTCGTCCCGGCCGGGGTCCCGCCGCGCAGGCCGATCAGGGCGAGGACGAGTTGGAACACGCTCATGCCGATCGCGATCAGCGCGACCCAGAGCCAGGCGAGCGCGGCCGGCGCGAGGGCCAGGCCGACGAACCCGGCGAAGAACGCGGCCGACAGCGCCAGGATCAGCACCCGCTGATCGCGCATCCGCGCACCGAGCAGCGGGACGGCGAACGAGACCGGGATGCCGAGGAAGAAGGTCGCGGACAGCAGCGCGCCGGCGTGCGCGGCGGTCATCCCGGCGTCCTCGAAGATCGTCGGCAGGTAACCCATCACGACGTACGCGCATGCCGACTGGAGCGCGAACAGCGCGGTCATCGCCCACACGAGCTTCGAGTGCGTAAGGGCACGAAGCGGCACGTGCGCGTGCGCGCGTGCGTGGGCACTGATATCGCCAGCAGAACGCTGTGACACGCGTGATGCACGTGACGCGCGAAGTCCGCGCGCGCCGTACCAGGCGAGCAGCGCGACGAACGCGGGCGCGGCCCACACCGCCAAGCCGAGCGACGGTCCGCCGAACGCGTTGGCCGCCGGCACCGCGACGAGCGCGGACACCGCGGCCCCGCCGGTCAGCGCCGTGCCGTACAGCCCGGTGACCAGCCCGATCCGGGTCGGGAAGTAGGAACGCGAGACGGCCGGGAGCAGCACGTTCGCCAGGGCGATGCCCAGCCCGGCGAGCAGCGAGCCGGCCAGCAGCGCCGCCTCCGAGGAGAAGCCGCGCAGCACCGAGCCGGCGATCAGCGCGGCCAGCGAGCCGGTGATGACGCGGTCGACGCCGAACCGCCGGGCCAGCGGCGAGCCGGCCAGTCCGCCGAACGCGAAGGCGACGGTCCAGATCGACGGCAGGAACGAGGTGACCGCCGAGCCGAGGTGCAGCGAGCCGGACAGCGAGGTCAGCAGCGCGCCGGTCGCGGATACCGCGAGCCGCAGGTTGGCCGCGACCAGCACGATTGCGGCGAGGACCAGCGCGGCGCCGCGACGGCCGTCGGCACGTGGCGCCGGGTCGTCCACGGCGGCCCGGGCTCCGGGCAGGCGGGCTCGGGAGAGGTCGTCGGGACGTTCGCAAGTGGCAGTCACCCGTCAATAGTAAAACGTATGACGTCTGATCGATACCACGCCTAAGCTGCGCGCTGCTGGAGGCGCACCGTTCAGGCGCGCACTGCCCGGCGTGCCGCTCACGTACAACCGCCCGGCGGCAGCGTGGTCAAGGCCACGTCGGGGGCGGCGCAGTACGCACGCGCGGCGGGCATAGGCTTCCCTCGTAGTCGTCGTACGGTTCGAGGAGGCTCGTACATGCCCGAGTTCGCGTATTCAGATCTGCTTCCGCTCGGGCCGGACGAGACCGAATACCGGCTGCTCACCACCGAGGGCGTCTCCGCGGTCGAGGCCGCCGGACGTACGTTCCTGCAGGTCGATCCGTCGGCGCTGCGCCTGTTGACCTCCACCGCGATGCACGACATCGCGCATTACCTGCGTCCGGCGCACCTGAGGCAGCTCGCGTCGATCATGAACGACCAGGAGGCGTCGCCGAACGACCGCTTCGTCGCGCTCGACCTGTTGAAGAACGCGAACATCGCGGCCGGCGGGGTGCTGCCGATGTGCCAGGACACCGGCACCGCGATCGTGATGGGGAAGCGCACCGAGGGTGTCCTGACCGTCGGGACCACCGGTGACACGTCGAGTGACACCGACGAAGCTGCGGTCTCGCGTGGCGTCTACCAGGCCTATCA
>JBOHCW010000476.1:0-2938 GCA_050725375.1 Actinocrinis sp.
GCCCGGCTCGCCCGGCATCGGGGCCGGCCCGCGCGGCGCGCCGAACGCCGGCAGGCCGGGGCCGCCGGCGTGCTGCTCGGCCGCGGCGCCGACCGTGACGGGCATCTCGATGTACTGAGTGTCCGCGTTGGGCGAGGCGCCGCCCGGTCCGCCGTGGAAGCCCTGGTTCGAGTCGAAGATGTCCGCGACGATGCACGTGACGTTGTCCGGCCCGCCCGCGCGCAGCGCGAGCTGTATCAGCGCCTCAGCGGCCTGATGCGGGTCCTGGTAGCCGGCCAGGGTGGATTCCAGGGTGTCGAAGGACACGAAGCTGGACAGTCCGTCGCTGCACAGCATCAGCCGGTCGCCGGGCTGCAGGTCGGTCAGCGCCAGGTCGGCGTCGGCGACCTGGCCGCGGCCGTCGAGCGCGCGCATCAGCAGCGAGCGCTGCGGATGGTGCCCGGCCTCCTCCTCGCTGATCCGGCCTTCGTCGACCAGCCGCTGCACCCACGTGTGGTCCGCCGTCAGCTGTTCGAGCCGGCCGCCGCGCATCCGGTACGCGCGCGAGTCGCCGATGTGCGCGAACGCGACGTGCGTGTCGCTGAACAGGAAGGCGGTGAGCGTGGTGCCCATGCCCTCCAGCTGCGGGTTCTCGGTGATGATGGTGTGCAGCCGCTCGTGGGCGTTGTTGATCTGCTCCGCCAGTGCCCTGATCGGGTCGGCCGTCGGAGGGTTCACGGCGAGTACGTCGAGTTGCGCGATGGTCTGCACGACCACCGAGGAGGCCAGTTCGCCGGCCGCCTGGCCGCCCATCCCGTCGGCCACCGCCAACAGCCGCGGCCCGGCGTACCCCGAGTCCTCGTTGCCGTCGCGAATCAGGCCGACGTGGGAGCGCGCCGCATATCGCAGGGACAGGCTCATCTACGCTTCTTCCACTACTTCCGCAGCTCAAGGACGGTCTTGCCGATACGGATCGGCACGCCCACCGGAACCGGGGTGGGGCCGCTCAGCTTAGTGCGGTCCAGGTACGTGCCGTTGGTGGAGCCGAGGTCCTCCACCACCCACTGGCCCGAGGAGTCCGGGAAGATCCGGGCGTGCCGGCTGGAGGCGAAGTCGTCGTCGAGCACGATAGTGGAATCGTGGGCGCGCCCGAGCGTGATCTGCTGCGTCCCGAGCGGGACGCTGGTGCCCGCGAGCGAGCCGCCGGTCACGTACAGCCGGTTCGGCACCCCGCCGCGGCGCGGCCGTGAGGCGGTCTGCCCCATCGGCACCCCGCCCGACACCGGCCGCGTGCCGGGACGCGCGGCCCTGATGCGCGAGCCGGCGCCGCCGAACAGGTCGGTGCGGATCACCGCCAGCGAGAACAGGACGAACACCCAGAGCAACGCCAACAGCCCCAGCTTCATCAGGGTGAGCGTGAGACCGGTCATCGTCCTGCTTACTCCTCGGGCCTGTTCGGGTACGCGTAGGCGGGCGCGCTACCGCGCCGGGTCCGTGCCGCTGGGTGTCACGCCGTCCGCCGGCCTGGTCAGACCTGCCGGAAGACGATCGTGGTGTTGCCCAGGTGGATGACCGAGCCGTCCCGCAGCTGGGCCTGGCGCACGTGCTGGTCGTCCACCACGATGCCGTTGGTCGAGCCCAGGTCCGAGATCACCGACGGCATGCCGGTGCGGATCTCGGCGTGCCGCCGGGAGACCGACGGGTCGTCGACCCGCAAGTCCACATCGGTTCCACGGCCCATAGACGTCACCGGGCGGGTCAACGGATGCCGAACCCCGTTGATCTCGGCCCAGAACTGTTGGGTGGCGGGTGCGCCCATCGGCGCGCCGACCGGCGGGTAACCCCCGGCGGAGGGTCGCGGCGGTGCGCCCATGCCTGCACCGGCGGCCATACCTGCGCCCATACCCATGGCTGCGGCGGGTGCAGGTGGCGCGGGCGGGTAACCGGGCTGCGCCCCGTAAGGCGAGGGCGGCGGCGCCGGCGGGTATCCGCCCGCGTTCGGGTCCATGTAGCCGCCGGGACCGCCGGGCGCGCCGGGTGCCGGCATCTGCACGACCCCGGCCAGGGCCTGCGAGCGGATGCGGAACATGCCCGTGGCCAGGTCCGGTGCCCGCTCGAACTTCACCTCGACCGGTCCGACGAACATGTAGCGCTGGTCGCGCCCGTGCTCCTGGACCAGGTCGGCGAACTCGGCGGACAGTGCGGCCGCGTACGTCGTGAGCCGTTCGTAGTCGTGGTCGCCGAGCTCGACGGTGAAGTCGTTCGGCACCATCGTGCGCCCTCGGCTGACCACGGCCGCTCGATCGTCGCACTCGCGCTGCAGCGCGCTGGCGATCTCGACGGGCTGCACCTCCGACTTGAAGGCTTTCGCGAAGGCGCCGTTGACCAACCCCTCAAGGCGGCGCTCGAAGCGCTGTAGAACTCCCACGGACACCCCCTTCAGGCGTATAGGCGGTCAACGCGGCGCACTGCGACTCCCGCCGCAGCCGTCCGGACGACCGGGCCGGTGGTACGTGTGCACTCCGTACTCTCTCATTGTGCAAGCGTCCGCCGCACCGTGGCGCCCGGACGAGTGAGTCCGGGCGATGCGCGGTGCCAGTCTGACGCCCCGACACTGATCGTATCTTCGCCCACGGGACGTATGTCGCGTGTTCGCCACCATCCTCCCCCGCGGCGCGCGTTCCACGCTCCCCCGTGCCCAGGACCCCGCGAAACGATTTGGGACGCCGCCGGGTCGACTGCTAAGGTCATCCTCGTTACGCGCGAGTGGCGGAATGGCAGACGCGCTGGATTCAGGTTCCAGTGCCCGCAAGGGCGTGGGGGTTCAACTCCCCCCTCGCGCACCACGAAGGTGCATTGACGTACATCACATTGAATGACGTAATAGCCTGCTGAGGTGGCCGAGGGCCGTTTCTGGCGGGCTATTCGCATCTCCGGGACGCGTGGCCGAATCGGCTCG
>JBOHCW010000477.1:0-3734 GCA_050725375.1 Actinocrinis sp.
ACCCCGGCGCGCTCACTCCCGAGTAAATCAGGTGCCTGGTTCACCGGGTTGACGCACGTGGAGCCGGTTATCGGCGCCTGGACGTGGACCTGGACCTCGACGTCGACGCGGTGGACACGGTGGTGGGCGCGGCTGTGGGAGTGAGGACGACGCAGCAGCGGCCTGGGCTCGGGTCCAGGTGGGCGGTGAGGCCGGAGCCGGGGTGGCTGTCGACCAGGCCGGTGAGCAGGTCCAGATTCAGGTTGCAGACCAGGTCCGTGTGCGCCTCGGCCAGACGGTGGAACGGGCAGTTGCGCAAGGTGATCCGAGCACTGTGTTCGCCGATTGAGGCGATGTCGGTGTCGGGCTCGTAGCCGTTGGCGGCGAGTAGGCCGCAGATTGTGGCCGTGGGGTCTGGATCTGACGCTGGATCTGACGCTGGGCCTGGTGCTGGGCCTGACTCTGCGTCCGGGTCCGGGTCCGGTTCCGGGCCTCGATCGCGGGCGGGGTCTCGATCGCGGGCGGTATCAGGGTCGTGATCCGGGACGCGATCGGCGTCTGCGGCGGGGACATCATCGGGGTCTGACTCGGACGGCGGCCTCGGGACGGCCGCCGGTTGGGCGAGGCGGGCGCCGGCCTGGCGGGCGACGGCCTGGAGCGCGTCACGGATCGGGGCGCCCGTCTCCTGCGCGGCGGTGACGGCCTGGGCCAGGATGTCGGCGGCCAGGTCGTAGTGGCGTTCGGGCAGGCTCACCGCGATCTCGGCCTGAGCCGCACGGTAGAGCTTGGTGGGACGTCCGGCGCCGGGGCCGCCGCGGCCGGCCGGGCGCCGATAGTCGGTATCGAGCAGCCCGTCCTCAGCGAGTTTGTCGAGGTGGAACTTGGCGACGTGACGGGCTATCCCCACGCCCTCGGCCGCCTGGTCCCGGCTCACCGGGCCCTTCTGACCCGCGACGAAGCGGTAGAGCAGCCGCCGGATCGGCTCGCCCAGCGCGGCGAGCCGGGTCAGCTGTGAGTCCGTGTCGGTGCTGTGCCGATTGGTCACGTTCGCCCCTTCGCCTCGCGTCTTTCTAAAGGATAGCTCTCTTGACGTAAGAAGCGTGGCAGTTCTAACGTACACAATATAGTTCGTTAGAGAGATTCGTTAAGGGCTTCGTCAGAGGAGATGGACATGGCTGTCCACGACGCACCATTACCGACCGACCACAGCGCCCGGGTCCTGGCGGCGGACGGCGCCGACTACCGCGCCCGGCTGAAGGCCGATCCGGCGTTCCAGGCGTTCTGGCTGTTGCGGATCGCGTTCACGGTGGCGCCGATCCTGTTCGGAGCCGACAAGTTCGCCCACGTACTGGTGAACTGGGACCTCTACTTCGCGCCACGGCTGGACCGCATCGTGCCGGGCACGGTGCATCAGGCGATGTACGCCGTGGGCGCGATCGAGATCGTCGCGGGACTGGTCGTGTTCCTCGCGCCCCGCTGGGGCGGGTACCTGGTGGCGCTCTGGCTGGTCGGCATCATCGTCAACCTGATGCTCATCCCAGGCTTCTACGATGTCGCGCTACGCGACTTCGGCCTGCTGCTGGCGGCCCTGACGTTGACGCGGCTGTCGGCCGCGTACCCGGCCGACGCGGCGCCGCTCGCCCTGCTGCGGCACGCTCAGGCATGACGACCCCCACTGTCATCGAGGAGGCGGTCGCACCGGAGCCACGGATCGTCAGCCCCGGCCCACCGGCGATCGACCAGGCAGGTGTGCGCACGGCGGTGCGCTCGCTGTTGGTGGCGCTGGGGCGCGATCCTGACTCCGAGCATCTGGCGCGCACGCCGGACCGGGTCGCGGCCGCCTATGCCGAGCTGCTCACGCCCGTCGAGTTCGAGCTGACCACCTTCGCCAACGACGAGGGCTACGACCAACTGGTGCTGGCCCGCGACATTCCGTTCACCTCGCTGTGCGAGCACCATCTGCTGCCCTTTCACGGAATCGCGCACGTCGGATACCTGCCGGGCGAGCGGATCGTCGGTCTCTCGAAGCTGGCGCGGGTGGTGGACCGGTTCGCGCGCAACCTGCAGGTGCAGGAGCGGCTGACCCGTCAGGTGGCCGACTGCCTCCAGACCGAGCTGCGACCGAATGGCGTGGGCGTGGTGCTGGAGGCCGAGCATCAGTGCATGACGCAGCGGGGCGTGCGTGCGCACGACTCGGCCACACTCACCTCTGCGCTGCACGGTTATCTGCGCACTGACTCGACCGCACGGTCGGAGTTCTTCGCCCTGACCCGTGAGCGTGGGCCACGGGTCCGGATCGCTGATCGACGCGGCGCGCCAGGGTCGCGCCCGACAACGACGGCACGCGGTGCCGGAATGGAGGCATGGTGAGCGAGCGGGAAACGCTGGTGATCGTCGGTGCGGGTCTGGCCGGCGCGAAGGCGGCGCAGGCGCTGCGGGAGCGCGGATTCACCGGCCGGCTGATGCTGTTCGGTGAGGAGACGCACCTGCCGTACGAACGGCCGCCGCTGTCCAAGGGCTACCTGGCCGGCTCGGCGGAGCGGGACTCAATGCTCGTCCACGCGGGCGACTGGTACTCGCAGCAGGAAGTTGAGTTGCGGCTGGGCCGGCGGGTGACCGGGCTGGACCGCGCCGGGCACCTCGTGCAGCTCGCCGGCGGCGAGCAGGTGCGTTATGACCGGCTGTTGCTGGCCACCGGCGCGCGCCCGCGGAGTCTGCCGGTGCCGGGCGCCGAGTCGCAGGGTGTGTACTCGCTGCGGACGGTCGGCGACAGCGACAGGCTGCGCGCGATGCTCGCTGACGGCGCTCGGGCGGCCGGGTCGCGGCTGGTGATCATCGGCGGCGGCTGGATCGGACTGGAAGTCGCGGCGGCGGCCCGTCAGGCCGGCTGGGAGGTGACGGTCGTGGAGACCGGCGCGCTGCCCCTGCTCGCCGCCCTCGGACCGCAGGCCGCTGCGATCTTCGCGCAGCTGCACCGGGACCACGGCGTCGGCTTCCGCTTCGACGCCACCGTCACCGAGATCCGCACCGAACAGGGGGCTGCGACCGGAGTCGCCCTCGGTACACGCACCGGCGGCGAGGTGTTGCCCGCCGACGCGGTACTGGTGGCGATCGGCGCGTCACCGAACACTGACTTGGCGGCCGCCGCCGGACTGGACGTCGACAACGGCGTGCTCACCGACGCCGGGCTGCGCAGCAGCGACCCGGACATCTTCGCGGCCGGGGACGTGGCCAACGCGCTGCATCCCTTCTACGGCCACCGAGTGCGGGTCGAGCACTGGGCCAATGCCCTGAATCAGCCGCAGGTCGCCGCCGCGTCGATGCTCGATGAGCCGAACGCGTCCTACGACCGGCTGCCGTACTTCTACACCGACCAGTACGACCTCGGCATGGAGTACGTCGGGCTCCTGCACCGCGACGAGTCCGGGGGCGCGGGCTATGACGAGATGGTGGTGCGCGGCGACGTGGCCCGCCGCGAGTTCGTCGCGTTCTGGCTGCGCGAGCGGCGCGTCGTGGCCGGAATGGCGGTCAACATCTGGGACATGATCGACCCGATCAGGGAGCTGATCGTATCCCGGGCCACGGTCGACGCCGCGAGCCTTACCGATCCGGCGGTCGAGCTGTCCGCATCTGCCCGCTGACGACAAGCGCGCTGACGGAAAGGCCACGCGGCGAGTCGGCCGGTGGACGTCACACCGGCCAACTCGCAGTCAGCGGCCACGGACCGTCCGATTCCCGGCCGCATACCTCGGCGC
>JBOHCW010000478.1:0-3694 GCA_050725375.1 Actinocrinis sp.
GTCCTGCGCAACGCGAAGCTGGCCGGACAGATCGCGGCCGAACTGGTGACGCCGAGCCGCTGATCACGATCGGCGAACGGGACGAAGGGCGGGTGAGTCGGCGTCAGATGACGGAGAGCGGGAGCAGCTCGGCGGCTGAAGCCCAGGCGAAGGCTCAGGCGAGCGGCCACGCCGCGACGAGGCCGGTCGCGGTCGTGCTGCTCGGCGACGTGATGACGGACCTGGTCGCGCGGCTGGACGGCCCGCTCGTGGCCGCGAGCGACAGCCCCGCGCGCATCTCGGTCGAGGGCGGCGGCGCGGCGGCGAACACGGCGAGTTGGCTGGCCGGGCTCGGCGCGCGAGCGGTGCTGCTCGGCCGGGTCGGCCACGACGCGGCGGGTCGCGCGGCCGCGGACGGTCTGCGTGCGACCGGTGTCGAGACCCGGTTCGCCACCGATCCGGATCGCCCGACCGGGACCGTCATCGTGCTGGTCGAGCCGGGCGGCGAGCGCACGATGGTGCCCGATCCGGGCGCGAACGCGGCGCTCGACGAGCGTGATCTGCCGACGGACGCGTTCGTGCGTGGCGCGCATCTGCACCTGTCCGGGTACACGCTCCTGCGACCCGGCAGCCGCGACGCCGGGCTGGCGGCGCTTCGCCTTGCCCGCGATGCGGGGATGACGGCGTCGGTGGACGCAGCGTCGGTCGGCCCGTTGAAGGCGGTCGGTGCGGACCGGTTCCTGGCGTGGATCGACGGCGTGGACGTGCTGTTCGCCAATCGGGCCGAGGCCGTGTGTCTCGCTGAAACGGACAGCGTGCGAGGTGAAGTCGGAGTCGGACTCGACGACGACGGCGATGACGATGACGATGACGATGACGACGGCGACGTACGGGCCGCGGCGCGGGTTTTGTCAGAATGCTGCGGACTCGTCGTCGTCAAACTCGGCGCGCGCGGTGCCCTGGGCCGGACGGCCGGCGGCGCATTCGAGCGCGTGGATGCCGTCGGGCTGGCACCGGGCGCGGCGGTCGACACGACCGGAGCCGGCGACGCCTTCGCCGCCGGGTTCCTGCACGCCTGGCTCGGCCACACACCGTTGCGCGCGGCGCTCGGCGCAGGGTGCGTACTCGCGGCCCGCGCCGTGACATCCGTAGGGGCCCGGCAGAACACGGCGACTACCCGAACAGGTTGACGAGGACAGGTCGAAATGAGCGGATCGGCTCGGTGAGACAGGGTTCGACGCCTTATCGTAACCCTGTCAATCTAGACAAAAATATCTATATATGATATGATGTCACTTTCCGGCTCTAGCATGGCGGCATGTGTTACGACCATGACTCCATCCCGCCGAGCTATCGGGCGCCGATCACCACGACGACCAGCACGAGTCTGCTGCTGACCGCGTCGGACGGCAACGTCTTCGCCGCGTACCAGTCGCTCCCGGCGCAGCGCAGCGGGCCCGGCGTACTCGTGTTGCCGGACAATCGCGGGCTGTTCGGATTCTACGAGCACCAGACGCGGCTGCTGGCCGAGCAGGGCATGCCCGCCCTCGCGATCGACTACTACGGGCGCAGCGCTGGTCCGGATTCCCGCGAACGGCCTAAGGAATTCGCCGTACTCGCCAACCTGTGGCCGCACCTCAAGGCTCTGACAAGTGACGGTCTGTACGCCGACTTCGACGCCGCGCTCGCCCAGCTGCGCGCAGTGGACGGCGGCGGGTGCACCCGCGTGATCTCGCTGGGGTTCTGCATGGGCGGCCGCTTCGCGTTCCAGACCGCTCGCGGGCGATTCGGGCTGAGCGGCGCGATCGGCCTGTACGGGTATCCGGACGAGCTCAACGGCACGGGCGGCCCCATCCAGCTCGCGCCCGAGCTGACCGCGCCGATCCTCGGCATGTTCGCCGGCGACGACGAGGGCATCCCGGCCGAGATGGTCGCCCGGTTCGACGACGCGCTCACCGCGGCGGGCAACGACCACGAGATCACCACGTACCCGGGCACCACGCACGGGTTCTTCGAGTCCGGCGACGGCCGGTTCGAGCGGGAGTGCGCGGACGTGTGGCGGCGGGTGATGCAGTTCGCGGACAAGTACGGGCACTGACGGACGCCGCGGTGCGCTCCCCGAGCGCCTTCCCGAGCGCTCCTCGGCGCATCCGCGACGCTGAGCCGCTCGACACCCGGCACGCGCCCACAAAGCATCTGGTACGACAACAGATCACTAACGACAATGTGGAGTACTACGCTGGCCCGGTGCCGTCGACGACGTCCGAGCCGATCCGCATCACGCCGCGCGAGTTCCAGCTCGTGCTGCTGCGACGGATGGCCGACTACCAGCCGGAGCTGGTCGAGAAGGCGCGCGGGGAGCTCGGCGCGTCGGTCACCGAGATGCGTGAGGTCAACGCGCACTGGCAGCGGATGCAGCGCTCGCGCGGCTATCGCAGTGGCCTCCCGGCGCTGCGCGCGTTCCTCGGCGAACCGGCCGCACAGCTGCCGCGCCGCATCGGCGATCTGAGCTGTCGGGCGACACAGTGGAAGCTCTCGCTGTGGCCCGATCTGCGGTATGAGGCGCTGTCGCTGCTGCCGGCCGGACAACTGCTGGCCGAGATGCTGGTTCGCGACCCGGATGCGCCTGAGCCGGGCCTCGAAGGCATCGGCGATCTGACACCGTGGTCGTGTGTGATCGGCGACGTCGAGCGCGCGTTCGCGCCGGTCCAGCACCGCGAGGGCTCCGCGCCGAGCCGCTGGACCACGATGTTCACCGTGCCGGGCGAGAACGGCGCGCCGGTGCGCGCGGTGGCCGAGTTCGTCTACGGGCTGCTGCAGACTGTGCGCGTCGGGGATCGATAGGACAAGCAGATCAGCAGAGCGGAAGGGCGGACGCGATGGCCGAGGCGAACATCGGCGGGGACGACGGTGTGGAGCGCGGTGTCGTGGAGCCCGGTGCCGTCGAGTCCGCTGCCGTGGACGGCGCTCCCGTCGGCGTCAAGGAACTGCGGCTGGTCGTGACGGCCTCGGACTACGAGGCGGCGCTCGCGTTCTACCGCGATGTGCTCGGGCTGCCGCAGCGCGCGGCGTATTCGTCGCCGGGCGGGCGGGTGACCATCCTGGAAGTGGAGCGCGCGACGCTGGAGATCGCTGATCCGCCGCACGCCGCGTACATCGACGAGGTGGAGGTCGGACAGCGGGTCGCCGGGCACGTCCGGGTGGCGTTCGAGGTCGCGGACGCCGAGCAGGCGACGGCGGCGGCGGCACGTGCCGGGGCGCGCGTGATCGCCGAACCCGTGATCACGCCGTGGAATTCGCGCAACGCGCGGCTGGAGGGTCCGGCCGGGCTTCAGCTGACGCTGTTCGAGGAGCTGGGCGAGGACTGACCGCCACCGCGGCCGAGAACGTCGCTGGGCGCACGGCCGCGTCGTGCCCGCACCCGCTCAGACGGTCTTGATCCAGCCTCGCTCGACCGCGCGGGCGCCGGCCTGGAACCGGCTGCGGGCGCCGAGGCGCTGGGTCAGCTCGGCGGTGATCCGGCGGCTGGTGCGCACCGAGACGCCGAGCTTGCGGGCTATCACGTCGTCGGTCCAGCCCTCGGCCAGCAGCGTGATGATCGCCTGCTCCTGCCCGGTCAGCCCCTGGCCGTCGCGCGCCTTCTCCTCGCCGACCGGCTTCGCGGCCTGCCACATCTGCTCGAACAGCGCGCACAACGCCGCGACCATGCCGGGGC
>JBOHCW010000479.1:0-4119 GCA_050725375.1 Actinocrinis sp.
AGGTCTGGGGCTTTCTGCTGTTGCGGTGCTGGTGGGAGTGTGTGCCCTCGGCGCGATTCGAACGCGCGACACCCGCTTTAGGAGAGCGGTGCTCTATCCCCTGAGCTACGAGGGCTGATATGTAACAGTGCAGACCAGTCACGTGAACCGCGAGGTTGACTGCGGCTCGGCGCTTGGTCGGCTGCCGGATAGCTTACAGGGCGACCTTGGTGTCGGCGAAGCACGTTACCGCGGCCGCGCGAGGTGGGCCGTTGGTTACTCGGTCGGTCGGGGTGGGTTGTCAGGCGCGCTCGGCCTCTTCGACGGCGTCCGCGATGGACGGCAGCAGGCGGGCGGCGTGGTGCACGTCCGGGGTCGTCGCGCGGTCGGCCGTGCCTGGGTCCAGGACCTCGGCGAGGGTGTACAGGTCGGCGAGCGTCGTGCCGGGTGTCGGGGTCTGGCCGCGCAGGCGCAGGGTGCGCATCGCGCTGACCAGCTCGGTTCCGAGGACTAGCTGGAGCGCGTCGACGGACCGTGCGGTCTGGCGGCGGGACTGGCTCGTGAAGGGCGAGTGGTCCTCGACGCCGCGCGAGAGTGTCGCGTGGCCGAGGCCGGCGGGCATCGCGGCGTTGCGCATCTCGGAGAGGGCGTCGTGGGCCGCGTTTTCTAGGATCATCACACCTGAGCTGGCCGGTTCGCCGTCGGCGAGGAACGGGCGTAGGCCGGTGAACTCCGGGTGGAACATCATGTTGACCCGGGCGAGGGAGAGATGGCCGACCGCGAGCAGCGCCAGGTTCAGCGCGTCGAGGGACTGCGTGAGCATCGCCTGGTGAAAGCCGCCGTGGTGGTAGACGGCCTCGTCGCGTGCGCTGACCAGCGGATTCTCGGCGGCGGCGTTGAGTTCGACGCTGAGGACCTGCGCCACGGAGTCGAGTGCGTGCATCGCGGCGCCGTGTACCTGCGGGATGCTGCGTAACGCGTAAGGGTCCTGAATCCGCGCTGCCTTCAGGCCCTGACCTGCGAGTAACGCGCGCAACAGTGCGGCAGAGCGCTGCTGGGCTTCGTGCGGACGGCTCTCGTGCACGGTCCTGCTGTACGGCTCGGGCGAGCCTTCGAGCGCGAAGAAGGACAGGACGGCGACGCCGTGGGCCGCGCGGATCCAGCGCCGCGCCTCGTCCCAGGCCAGGCAGGCGCGGCCGATCGTCAGGGCACTGCTGCTGATCAACGCGAGCGCGTCGCCGGACGTGATGCGGACCGGCGCCGGACCGCCGCCGCTGCCGGGCCGCTCGTCCGCCGCCGCGTCCGCCGACGCCTGGTCCGCGGCGATCCACGGGCGCTCGCCGACCAGCGCGAGTCCCAGCTCGGCCAGCGCGGTCAGGTCGGCCGTGCCGATTCCGCCGTACTCGTGGATCTCGGGCAGTTCGTCGGCGTTGAGTGCCCCGACGATGGCCTCGATGATCTCCGGGCGCAGGCCGGCCCCGCCCGCGAGCAGCTGATTCGCGCGCACGGCGAGCATGGCGCGCGTGGCCGTCCGCGGGACGACACGGCCGATCCCACCGGCGTGGCTGCGCAGCAGGCGCATCCCGTGCGTTAGGTCGCCCTCCTCGACGTGCTGCGTCCGGTTCGCGCCGACGCCGGTCGTCCGACCGTAAACGGGCTGACGTGCCGCGATCCGCTCCGCGGCGTCAGCCGCCTCGGTCGCACGCTCCAGCGCCGCCGTGGCGATGTGCGCCTGCGTGCCGCCCTGCGCCAGCAACGTGACCTGCTCAGGGCGCAACTTCTGCCCGGTCAGCTCGATGTTCTGCACTGGCCGATCCCACCCCTTCGTGTGTTGCAACCGTTCGCGAAGGCCATACCCCGGCTGGCGGAGGGCAGTCCGGTTGACGCCGGCCGACAGGTCGTCGTCGTGTTGCTGCCGGAAGGTGCTTCAGCGGCGCCCGGCCAAGGAGTAGTACGTGCTGATGCTATTGATACTGCTGATCGATGTGATTACCGGCCCGGACTTTGCGATGCTGCCGCGAGATTCACGCGAGATTCATATGCGATGGATTGCTTGAAGCCTGGTCCCCGCGGTGTGAAGTCGCCGGCTCGTCGGGGCGGCGCTCGAAACCGTCGCCGTGTCTGGCGCGGCTAAATCAGGTGCGACCGCCTTGGGCGGCGCCCTACGGTGAAGGCGCCATGCGACACCTTCCTGTGCCGGACCCCGGCGAGCCCGATGCCCGGTCGGCCACGCGTTATCTGCTCTGGCTGGTGCGCAATCAGCGCGCGACGATCGTCGGCGGCATGCTCTTCGGCGTGGTCTGGATGGTCTCGCAGGCGCTGATGCCGGCGGTGATCGGCCGGACCATCGACGCGGGCATCACCCGCTCGGACCACGGCGCGTTGCTGCGGTGGTCGGCCCTCGTGCTGGTGCTGGGCGCGACGACGGCGGCGTCCGGCATCATGCGGCATCGCAATGCGTTGGTGAACTTCCTGGCGGCGGGGTACACCACGGTGCAGGTCGTCACGCGCAAGGCCGTCTCGCTCGGGGCGACGCTGCCGCTGCGCGTGGCGGCGGGCGACGTGGTCGCGGTCGGCACCTCGGACATCGCCGAACTCGGCGGCGGGCTCGACGTGACCGCGCGGCTGGCCGGCGCGATCGTGGCGATCATCGCCGTCGCGGTGATCATGCTGGTCACGTCGGTGCCGCTGGGCCTGATCGTGCTGATCGGCGTGCCGGTCCTGACCGCGTTCACCGGTTTCCTGCTGCGCCCGCTGCACGAGAGGCAACGGCGCTACCGGGCCAGGCAGGGCGAGCTGACCGCGCGTGCGATCGACATCGCGGCCGGCCTGCGGGTTCTGCGCGGCATCGGCGGCGAGGCCGCGTTCGCGCAGCGCTACCGGCGCGAGTCACAGGGGCTGCGCGGCGCCGCGGTCGAGGTCACGCGGGTCGAGTCGGGCCTCGCGGCGGTCGAGGTGCTGATGCCGGGCGTGATCGTGGTGGGCGTGACCTTCCTCGCCGCCCGCTTCGCGGTCGCCAGCCGGCTCTCCGTGGGCGACCTGGTCGCGTTCTACGGCTACGCGGCGTTCCTCGCCACGCCGCTGCGCACGCTGATGGAGGCCGCCGACAACGTGACGCGTGCCCACGTCGCGGCCCGCCGGGTCGTGCGCATCCTCAATCTCGACGCCGAGATCGTCGACCCCGAACAGCCGCAGTCGCCGCCGCCCGGCGCGGTGCTGGCCGACTCGGCATCAGGGCTCCGCATCGCACCCGGCGCCCTGTTCGCGATCGCCTGCGCCGACCCGGCCGACGCCGACACGCTCTCCGCCCGCCTCGCACGCTTCGAGGACTCCGGCGCGCCGACGCTGGGAGGCGTGCCCCTCGCGCGGATGTCCGTGTCGGAGGTCCGTCAGCGCGTGCTGCTGGCTCGCAACAGCGACCACTTCTTCACGGGCACGCTGCGTGAAGAGCTGGACCCGGCCGGCCGCGCCACCGACGCCGACATCCGACGCGCCATCGACATCGCGTCCGCGCGCGACGCCGTCGACCCGCTGCCCGACGGGCTCGACACCGAGGTCGTCGACGGCGGCCGCACGTTCTCCGGCGGGCAACTCCAGCGGTTGAGGCTCGCCCGGGCGCTGCTCGCGACGCGCGAGATCACGATCCTGGTCGAGCCGACCAGCGCCGTCGACGCGCATACGGAGGCACGCATCGCCGACCGCCTGGCTGGCGAGCATGCACGTGGAGATGCACGTGGACATGCAGGTGAGCAGGCAGACGGCCGTGGCGTGCGCGACGGGCTTGGCCATAGGCATGACGGGCACGGTCGGGCGGATGACTATGCGGTTGTGGCGGCGAGCGACGTGTCGCGCGGCGCCTCGTGGAATGGCGGCTCGTCGCAGGCTGCGACGGCGGTGGCGACGAGAGCCGCGGTGAACGGTGACTGGCCGTCCAACGCGCAGCCGACGACGACCGTGGTGTTCACCACCAGCCCGTTGCTGCTCGACCGCGCCCATCAGGTCGCGTTCATCGAAGGCGGACGTGCGGTCGCGGTAGGCACCCACCGCGAACTGCTGGCTTCCGAGCCGCGCTACACCGCCGCGGTCACGCGAGGCGAGGACGAAGGGTGATCGACGATGGACGATGACTGTTACCGGTCG
>JBOHCW010000480.1:0-7004 GCA_050725375.1 Actinocrinis sp.
GCCTGGCCTCCATCGTCACCGGCATTTTGTTAGGCCTGACCTCGTTCCTCACGCCGCTGGCGACGGTCGTCCCCCAACAGGCGGCGGCGCCGGCCCTGGTCGCCGTCGGCTTCCTGATGATGACGCAGATTAAGGACATTCCCTGGGACGACTGGAGTATCGCGATCCCGGCGTTCCTGGCCGTGACGCTGATGGCGTTCACCTACAGCATTACGGTCGGCATCGGTGCGTCCGTCATCGCCTTCGTCTTGGTCAAGACTGCGATGGGCAAGATTCGCGAGGTCAGCCCGCTGCTGTGGATCGTCGGCGCCCTGTTCGCGGCGTACTTCGCCCTCAACCCGATCCAGCAGGCCCTGAACGTGAGGTAGCCGCGTAGTGCCGGGGCCCGGCTCCTCGCACCGCTGAGGGGCCGGGCACGCTGAGGCGGCTACCTCGCCTCGCGCTGTCTGGATCCGGCCCTTCCCGACTCACTGCCTCTTGCTTCGATCCGTACTGCCCGACTTCGGCTGAGCGGTGTCGGCTGGAGTCGTATCGGGGGGACCAGCGGTAATCCGCGAAAGGACTACCAGCTCATCACCGAAATCCGCGACGACCCGAACTCGGCCGCCAAGTGCTTCGACATAGGCCGCCAGAGTCGACAGCACCGTGTCGTCGAGGCTCTGCCGCTCGATCTGCGAGACACGTGATTGGCTGATCCCGAGCATCTCCGCAAGATCCTGCTGCGTGACCTGCTGACGCCGGCGAACCTCGGCGAGCCTGTGCGCCCGCACGTCGGCCTCGAGCCGTGCTCGGTGCTGCGCTACTGCACCCTCGTCGAGATCAAGTTCGGCGCGTACCTCGTCCCATGAGTAGCTGGTCTTCTCGCTTGCCGTTCCGGAAGCGGCCGTTCCGGCAGTCATCCTGCTCATATCCCTCTCCCTGCCCTCCGTGGAGTCGTTGCCCTTGACGGCGCAGCCGACGTCAGCCTTGTTCCTCGATCGCGGCTGAGATCGCCATTAGTGTTTCCGGATCGTCCCTGCGCAGTCATGCAGCCACTCGCGTCCGATTATCGGCTCATGTTGGCACTAGGGTGCGAACAAGCCTTGACGCAGATCAAGGAGGCCTGGCTCATCCGGCGGCGGGCCACTGCGCACACTCCGAACATGACGGGGCGTCAGATCGCGGTCCAGGCCGCGGCGTCAACTTTCGAATGCCGACAGCTGCGCCAGGCGGCGTTCGATGAAGCGGCGTTCGACGGTGCCTTCGGTGAGGGCGAGGGCGTCTCGGTACGCGCGGACGGCCTCGGCGCGGCGGCCTAGCCGGCGCAGGAGGTCGGCCTTTGCGGCGGGAAGATACCGGTACGTGGACAGGGTGTTGTCGCGGGCGGCGATATTGGCGCGGTCACCGTCGTGCTCACGGCCACGGTCGGTGATGCCGGTGCCGGTGGCAGCGGCCGTGCGTTCCAGGGCCTCGATGTCGGCCAGGCCGGCGGCGGGGCCGTCGCACATGGCACGGGCTACAGCCCGGTTGAGGGCTACGACCGGAGACGGCCATACGCGCAGGAGGACGTCGTAGAGGCCGATGATCTGGCGCCAGTCCGTGTCCTGGTACGTGCGAGCCTCGGCGTGGAGAGCAGCGATCGCCGCCTGGAGGCCGTAGCGCGCGGGGTGGTCACGGGTGCCGCGCAGGGATTCGGCGGCCAGCGTCTTGCCCTCGTCGATCATCGCCTGGTCCCAGAGGGCGCGGTCCTGGTCTTCGAGGAGGACCAAGTCGCCTTCGGCGTCGGTGCGTGCGTTGTCCCTCGCGTCGGTGAGCAGGAGCAGGGCTAGCAGCCCTCTTACTTCCCGCTCGTCGGGCATGAGGGTGCGCAGGGTTCTGGCCAGGTCGATCGCGCGGTCGGCCAGCTCGCGATGGGTCAGTTGATCGCCGGTGGGGTCCGTGTGGGCCGTCGTGTAGACGAGGTGGACCACCGCCAGGACCGCCTTCAGCCTGTCCGGGAGCTCTTCGAGCTCGGGGATGCGATATGGGATGCGGGCGGCGGCGATCTTCTTCTTCGCGCGGGTGACTCTCGCGGCCATCGTCTGCTCGGAGACCAGGAAGGCCTGGGCGATCTGACGTGTCGTCAGTCCGCAGACCAGGCGCAGTGTGAGGGCGATCTGGGCTTCGGCGCTCAGAGCCGGGTGGCAGCAGGTGAAGATGAGCCGCAGGCGGTCGTCGGGTATCGCGGTCCCGGAGCGGTCGACGGTTGCGGCGGCCGGCTGTTGCTCTTGGTACGACTCGATGAGTAACGGCAGCTTGTTGCGTAACGTCTGCTGACGTCTGTACACGTCGAGCGCACGCCTGCGGGCCGCCGTGGTGAGCCAGGCACCGGGGCGGTCTGGGACGCCCTGCTTGGTCCAGGCGTCCAGCGCCGCCAGATACGCGTCTTGGACGCACTCCTCGGCTACCTCCAGGTCTCCGGCGACGCGCACCGTCGCGGCGAGCACGAAGGCCCACTCGCGCCGGTGCGCGTCCTCGACCGCGTCGCGCACTTCGGCGACGGCGTCCCCGTCCGGTTTCGCGTCCATGGTCCGCGTCCGCCGATCAGTCGGTCGGTGCCCGGTCCCGGTCGGCTAGTAGACCATGATCGGGCGCACTTCGCTGCCCCCGTCGAGGTTCGGCACGAGCTTGGCGAAGGCCAGGGCCTTGTCCAGGTCCGGGGCCTCGACCAGGTAGTAGCCGCCGATGGCTTCCTTGGTCTCGGCGAACGGGCCGTCGGTGACCACGTCGCCGCGCAGGGTGGTGGCGGTGTTGGTCGGCTGCAGCGCGTTGCCGTTGAGGATCTTGACGTTCAGCTTCTCGGCCTCGCCCGGCAGCTGGTTGTGGCCCTCCAGGATCCGGGCCGAGTCCTGCTCGGTCGCCTTCGCCCACGCGGCCTCGTCGTCGTACAGAAGCACCAGGTACTGAGCCATGGTCGGTGTCCTTTCGCCTTGTTCGGGGTCCGACACCACTACGACGAACAGCATGGCGCGGAATCGACAGGCGGGCACGGCGGATCACCGATCGGGCGGCGCTTCGCGTGGCGATCACAGCGGGACTTAAGATGTTCGGGCCACCGTGTAAGGGTCACTGTGCGGAATAACCGCTTGCTCGTTAGCGTAGCTAAAGATGTATCGTTGTGGACCGTCGGCGCCATCGGGCCATCGTGGACAGCCGGCGGCCGACGTTTGACCTAGGGGGATGCCCTTGAGCGCGCAAAGCGCCACGAAGACCATGTTCCGCTCTCTGAGCAACCGCAACTATCGGCTGTTCACCTCTGGACAGCTCGTATCGAATACCGGTACCTGGATGCAGCGCATCGCCCAGGACTGGCTGGTGTTGGCGTTGACCCACAGCGGCGTCGCGCTCGGTGTGGTCACAGCGCTCCAGTTCCTGCCGATCCTGTTGCTCTCCGTCTGGGGCGGCGCCCTGGCCGACCGCTACCGCAAGCGCGTGATGCTGATGTTCACGCAGAGCACGATGGGCGTGCTGGCCGGCATCCTGGCCGTGCTGACGCTCACAGGCGTGGTCACGGTGTGGCAGATCTACGTGTTCGCCCTCGCGCTCGGCACGGTGACCGCGCTGGACACGCCGGCGCGGCAGTCGTTCGTGGTCGAGATGGTCGGGCCGCGGCAACTGCAGAACGCGGTCTCGCTCAACTCGGCGAACTTCAACCTGGCGCGGATCATCGGTCCGGCCATTGCCGGTGTGATGATCGGCCTGTTCAGCTCCGAGGTGGCCGGCTCGGGCTGGGTCTTCCTGATCAACTCGGTCTCTTACGTGGCGGTCGTCGGCAGCCTCGCCGCGATCCGCACCCGCGACCTGCTCCCGGCGAAGCCGGTCGAGCGGCGGCGCGGGCAGCAGATGGAGGGCTTCCGCTATCTGCGCACCAGGCCCGACCTGCTCGCAGTACTGGGCACCGTGCTGGTGTTCGGCACCTTCGGGCTCAACTTCCCGGTAATACTCCCGCTGTTCACCACCGGGGTCTTCCACGCCGGAGCCTCGGCGTACGGGCTGTTGTCCGCGATCATGGCGGTCGGCTCGCTCACGGGCGCGCTGCTCGCGGCGCGGCGCGGGACTGCGCGCATTCGCCTGGTTCTGGGCGGCTCCGCGGCCTTCGGCGTACTAGAGGCCATCTCGTCGGCCATGCCGGATTTCGTGGCGTTCTCCATGCTTCTGCTCGTCACGGGCACCGCGGCGCTTACCGTGGCCACGACTGCGAACGCGGTCATGCAGACCACCGTGGCGCCTCAGCTGCGCGGCCGGGTCATGGGCGTCTACATGCTCGTATTCATGGGCGGCACGCCGATCGGTTCGCCGTTGGTCGGCTGGATGGCCGAGGCGGTCGGGGTACGCTGGACACTGGCGTTCTGCGGAGCGGCCACAGCGCTGTCCGCGATCGGCGCGGCGTATGTGCTCGCCTGGCGCACCGACCGGAGAATTCTGGCCAGTGTGACGAGCCGTCCGCACGTCGCAGTGGTGCCGCGTACCGCATGATGGGGCGAGCGGTATCGTCGCCGGGGACGGTGCCCTTGACCGGAGGTCTCGATGCGGCTGTTCGTCGCGGTGATCCCGCCGCGCCCTGTCGTGTTGGAGCTGCGCGCCGCTCTGACCACGCTGCCGCACGGCGACCCGCAGCTTCGCTGGAGTCGGCCGGAGACCTGGCACGTGACGCTGGCGTTCCTCGGCGAGGTGCCTGAGGACGGGCTGGCCGACCTCAAGGAGCGGCTAGGCCGCGCGGCGGCCCGCAACACGCCGATGGAGCTCGCGCTGGCCGGCGGCGGACACTTCAGCGGGCGCACGCTGTGGACTGGCGTGCAGGGCGAGCGCGACCGGTTGGGCCGGCTGGCCGAATCGGTCAACAGCGTCGCGCGGCGGTGCCACATCAAAGTCGACGAGCGGCCCTTCCGCCCGCACCTGACGCTCGCCCGCGTACGTGAGCCGGGCAATGGCGCGGGGAACGGGAACGGAGCGCCGACGGGTGACAACGTCCTCGGCGCGTCGGGCACGCATACGATCGGACAGCAGCGCACGGCCGCCAGGGCGGCTCGCGAGCAGCAGGAGAGTCTGCCGGACCTGCAGCCGTACGTGGAGCGGATGTCGGCGTTCCGTACGCCGCGCTGGCTGGTCGGCGAGATCGACCTGTTCAACGTGGTGGACGATCCGGTCAAGCGCTACGAGCGGGTCGGGCGCTGGGCGTTGACCGGTAGATAACGCGATCGGGGCGGATCAAGCGGAGAAGGCGATCGGGCACGGGCCGTGCGGCCCGTGCCCGATCCGTTCGTCATCAGTGGCGCCCGAGAACAGCTGCCCGATCGCACTCTCCTAGACTGGCGGGGTGGACCCGCGCATCAGAACCAGGATCGTCACGGCGGCCTTTCTCGCCCTGATCGTTCTGGCCGTCATCGGGGCGCTGCTGCGGCACTGATCCGATAGCCGGACGGGCCGCCGATCCGACGATCGGTCAGATCCGCTCGACGACGTAGTCGACGCACGCGGTCAGCGCCTCGACGTCGGACGGCTCGACCGCCGGGAACATCGCGATGCGCAGCTGGTTGCGGCCGAGCTTGCGGTACGCGTCGGTGTCCACGATCCCGTTGGCCCGCAGCACCTTGGAGACCGCGACCGCGTCGATCGAGTCGGCCAGGTCGATCGTGCCGACCACCTGCGAGCGCTGCGCCGGATCGGCGACGTACGGCGTGGCGTACTCGGACTTCTCCGCCCACGTGTACAGCCGGCCGCTGGAGTCCGCGGTCCGGGCCACCGCCCAGTCCAGGCCGCCGTTGCCGTTGAGCCAGTCCAGCTGCTCGGCGAGCAGGAACAGGGTGGCGATCGCCGGGGTGTTGTAGGTCTGGTTCTTGGCCGAGTTGTCGATCGCGGTGGGCAGGTCGAAGAAGGCCGGCACGTAGCGGCCGGAGCCGGCGATCCGCTGCGCGCGCTCCAGCGCGGCGGGGGAGAACAGGCCGACCCACAGGCCGCCGTCCGAGCCGAAGTTCTTCTGCGGCGCGAAGTAGTAGACGTCGGTCTCGGCCACGTCCACCGGCAGGCCGCCGGCCGCCGAGGTCGCGTCCACGAGGACGAGCGCGTCCGGGTTCGCCCCGGCCACCCGCTTGATCGGCATGGCCACGCCGGTGGAGGTCTCGTTGTGCGTCAGCGCGTACACGTCCACGTCCGCGGCCGCGACCGGCAGCGGGTGGGTGCCCGGCTCGGACTTGACGATCTGCGGATCGGCCAGCCAGGGGGCGGCCTTCGCGCTCGCGGCGAACTTCGAGGAGAACTCGCCGAAGCTCAGGTGCTGGGACTTGTCCCGGATCAGGCCGAACGCGGCGATCTCCCAGAACGCGGTCGAGCCGCCGTTGCCGAGCACCGGCTGGTAGCCCTCCGGCGCGCCGAACAGGGTGCTCACGCCCTCGCGCACCCGCTTGACCAGGTTCTTGACCGGCGCCTGCCGGTGCGAGGTGCCCAGCAGCGCGTCGCCCTGGGCGGCCAGCGCGGCCAGCGCCTCGGGGCGGACCTTGGACGGGCCGCAGCCGAAGCGTCCGTCCAACGGCCTGAGCTCGGCGGGGATGTTGATTTCCGACACGGTGCGTGCCTCCGGCGTGGTGTGGTGAACCGCCGGCACGGCCGCGCCGACGGGACTGCAGAAGTGCCGTGAATCGATGCAGTCCGATCCGGGCGTCGTTGGCCGAGAACGTGAAGCCGAGGTTACCGGAAACCGACGGCGCCCGGACCCCCTGAAACGGGAATCCGGGCGCCGGGTGTCGGACACGGACGATACCGGTCTGTCCAGCATGTGGACGGACTACGCGCCTTGACGGCCCCGCTGGGGCCTCGGCGGGCTCGTCAGTGCACGATCATCGTGTCGAAGCCCTCGATGTCGTCCACCTTGCGCTGGGCCGGGCCGATGTAGCGGGCGGCCGGGCGCACCAGGCGGCCGGTGCGCTTCTGCTCCAGGATGTGCGCGGACCAGCCGGCGGTGCGGGCGCAGGTGAACATCGAGGTGAACA